>JAGQQP010000887.1 GCA_020426085.1 Planctomycetaceae bacterium
GAATCAAACGACGTGACAGCAGACATCGCTGTCCGAACTCGCCGCCATAAGAATTGCGAAGATCGCTTTTCTCATTGTCCAGCTGGAACACTTTCATGAACTCGGGACCCGACAGTCGCAGCGCTTCAGCGACCGACTGATCGTAATCCTGAATTGTCTGACCACCCACACTTTTCTGGCGGTACTCAGCCCGCATCTTCGTCAGCAGCCGTTCGCGACGATCCTGGCGACTCTGATTGACGCGGGAAGACCGTGTGAAGCCGCTTGGCCCGGCGCTGGTATCGGTCAAATAGATGTAACCCGCCTCACTCCCCAGAAATCCGGGACCGCGCGTCACGTTAGGATATCCGATTAAAACATAAGCGGGAGCGTGATCACTGGCAGCTCCCCGTTTGTGAGCCACCACAGAACCAACCGAAGGATAGGTAATCGTTCCGGTTGTCGGTCGTCCGGTATGCATGCGGTTGGTTGCAGCCGCATGTTCGTCAATTACTTCGTGATGCACTGATCTCACAATGTTGAACCGGTCAAGGATCGGCGCACATTTGGAAAGATGCTCACAGACTTCGGTCCCTTTAATGGCAGTCGGAATCGGATCGTAATAGGAGCCGGCTTTTTTCGCTTTGGGATCTCCCTTGCGTTTCGGGTCCCAGGTATCGATGTGGCAGGAACCACCGCCCAACCAGATCATGATACAATGTTCGGCTTTACCAACCGGCATTGGCAGTTTTTTAGCACCATGTTTTGTATCGGCGTGTTTTTCAGACGCCAGTAACTGCTGCCAGGGAGTTCCCAATGCAGATGCTGCCAGACCGGTAAGCGAAGCCTGTCTTAAAAAATCGCGACGGGTAGATTCAAATGCGTTCATGGTTAACTCTTATGATAAATGTTGCAGGTTGGTTTATCAGTCAGTCTCAAGTTTGATCAGGGGACGAAGAGAAATTCCGGAGAATTCAACAACGTCCAGAGCATGTCTTCATAACGGTTTCGCCAGTCCTCGTTCAACCGCTGTGTGGAAAGATCGCCCTCTTTGACGGCTGCTTCAAGGGACACTTTGATTTCATTCGCCTCGGGGCTCAAATGGTTTGACCAGCCCACCAGATTACGTGGCAGCGGCTCTCGTGAAACGATTTTTGCATCCTTGTTTACACGTTCGGTATAACCAGGCTGCAGCAGCTCGACAAACATTTTCAACTCACTCTCTGTCGGTTCACGTGTGAGCGTTTTCAAAAACGTCTGCCTGACCAGTTCATTTACCGACTCTGTCTCTAAAGCAAGCGCCGTAAAATCACTGTCATCAGAAAGACGGGTGAACCGTTTGCCGATCACACCATTCGCAAGTATCGCAGGTTGCAGAGCCGTGGCAGCATATTCGCGAACCGTCAAAGGACTTTGACGAGTATCCCGCCAGCCGAACGTCTTCAGCAAAGTAATAAAGGGTTGGCCGAAAGGCAGTGCCAGACTGGGACGGTCCCGTTCATTGGATGGGGATGTAAACTCCCAGGCGCGACGCGGCGTTCCCAGGTCGAGTGAGCTGTGGTAATCACGGGAACCATCGATATCGATACACATCCGACCGGCGTCCAGTGGCTTTCCACAGATCAAAAACAGCGAATCAACAATCTGCTCTGCTTCCATCCGACGCAGGACCGGTGAAGAGAAATCATAAGTCGTTTCTACCAGATTTTC
>JAGQQP010000088.1 GCA_020426085.1 Planctomycetaceae bacterium
GTTTCAGATAGTCTCCGTGATTATATTACTGAAAAATCTGAGAAGTTGCTGACGTACTTTGAGCGGGTAACTGCAATCCAAATCACGATCGACCAGGGTGAAAATCAGAACCGGGTCGAGATTCTCGTAGATGCAGAGCATAAACATAATTTTGTTGCCCACGCAGAAGGAGATGAAGTGAAACCAAACTTCCATTCTGCGCTGAGTAAGATGGAGCAACAGATTAAAAAATATAAACAAAAGATTCAGGATCATCGCCGCGATCTCCCTCTGAATGAAATTGCGGAAAACGGATTGGCAGAAGCGGAAGCCGAAGCGGAACCGGAATCTGAATAATTTCTGAACCTCAGCCTGTTTTTTACTGAGTGTCAAAGAAAACTCGCTTACAATACTTATAGTGTGACCCGCGGTGTGGTGATCAATTTCAGACAACACCGGGTGTCATAATTCACAACATTAGTTTTGCAGATAAACCGCAAACACTGATTTCTTTTGCAGATGTAGTTAGTTAGAAGGAAAGAATACATGAAGTTAACAGACTTCGTGGTTTCGGACGCAATCATTCCGGAATTGAATGTCAGTACCAAAGAAGAAGCGATCCGCACAATGGTTGCCGGCCTGAAGAATGCAGGCAGCATTTCAGCAGATGACGAGGAAGGTATCGTCTCAGCAATCCTCAAACGTGAAGAGCTGGGATCAACGGGAATTGGAAACGGTGTTGCCGTTCCTCATACCAAGCATTCCTCAGTAGAAAATCTGACAGCTGCTGTCGCCTTGTCCTCCGATGGCGTCGATTTCGCCAGTCTGGATGGGGAAGACGTCTTCATCCTGTTTCTGCTGATTTCACCCCTGGACCGTCCGGGGGACCATTTACGCGGACTGGAAAACATTTCTCGCCACCTGAGAAACCAGAATTTCTGTAAGTTTTTACGTCAGTCCAAAAGCGTTGAAGACATTGTAGAACTGCTGAATGAGGCTGACAGTAATCAACTCGATTAAGGTGAGTAATAGTGTTGTCAGAGTAAACCCTGTTCGAAAAAGACTGACTATTCCTGCCTAAGTTAACCATATTTCTGAAATTCAGAACACATGCTTCGCTGTGGCTCCTGGTTGATTGAACTAAGTGGAAAGGGGTAATTACGAAACTCACTGAAAGCAGCGGTCATTATCTCCATGTGAGTAATTGCTTTCAGGTTGCTTGAGTAGTTATCAGTTAGTGCCATGCAAGAATCTGTTTGCCGTCAGATTGTCACTGTCAAAATGAAACAAGGGCTCCACCTTCGTCCTATTTCAGAAATAGTACGAATCGCCCGTGACTACACTTGCGATTTGAAAATTTCGAACGGGGATCAGTCTGGAAATGCGAAGGAGGTTTATGACCTCCTTGAGTTGAAGGCGATGCCCGACACTCAACTTGTCCTGGAAGCAAATGGTGACGACGCCAGCAAACTGATGGAAGAAATTGTTCAGTTTTTTGAGTCAGGATACAAGAAGTTCGAAGAATTGTCTGATCTGCCAGATTAACCCCCGTACTATTCGACTGCGTGGTACACCGCCAGTTGCCTGTCTGTTGAAAGCGCCAAATTAGGCTCTGAATGAATGCTTGTTAAACGTGGAATCGCTGTTTCTCCGGGAGTCAATTTCGGTCCCGCACTCATTCTGGGTGCGGAGGATTTTCGTATCCCACGTCAGTTCGTCAGTGTCAACGTCATCGATACCGAAATCGCCCGTCTGAGATCAGCGCTGGATGCCGTCTGTGAAGAAATCGCAGAAAACGAAAGGCTGGCTTCCGATAAATTAGGCGAGCAATACGGGGCAATCTTTGCGGCCCACCTGCAAATGGTCAGTTCCCCCCGGTTACGCGAAGAGATCGAGACGCTGATCCGTGAAAAATGCTATTCACCAGAGCATGCCTCCAGCCGGGTCTTCCGACGATACACTAAACTCGTTCAGCATCTGGGTGACAATTATCTGGCAGAGCGTGCCAGTGACATTATCGATCTCGAAAAACGACTCCTGAAACAACTGCTGGGCGAGAAACGCGAAGAACTTTCGAACCTGACAACCCCCATCATTGTCCTGGCAAACAACCTCACTCCCAGCGAAACGGCAGGGCTGGCGAAGGAATTTGTCTTAGGATTTGCCACGGAAGTCGGGGGGCGCACCAGCCATACCTCGATTCTGGCCGGGGCACTGGAAATACCCGCAGTCGTAGGCCTGGGCGAGTTTCTTTCTGACATTTCCGGTGGTGACATGGTCATTGTTGATGGCAACAACGGCGAAGTCATCATCGATCCGGACGAGGAAACTCTCGCCAAATACAAAGATACCGGTGAACGACAGCGATCCATGGCCGCCCGCCTCGCCTCCCGTCGGAAAATCCGTTCTGAAACGAAAGACGGAACCCGAATTCATGTGATGGGAAACATTGAGTTTCCCAATGAAGTCGAACACTGTGCAGAACGGGGCGCCGATGGAATTGGTCTGTACCGGACAGAATTCCTCTACCTGCAGTCCAATACGGAACCCACTGAGGAAATCCACTACGAAGCTTATTGCAAAGTCGTGCAGGCTGCCCAGAATCGACCAATTGTCATCAGGACCCTCGATCTGGGAGCCGATAAGATCCCCAGGGGATACCGGCATCTGGCGAAAGAAGGGATGAATCCTGCGCTGGGATTGAGAAGTGTCCGACTGAGTCTGCGGGACCTGCCACTCTTCAAAACACAGCTCCGGGCCATATTCAGGGCTGCCGTCCACGGCGACGTCCGGATTATGTTTCCCCTGATTTCGACTCTACTGGAATGGAGACAGGCCAAAATGATCGTCGGGGACGTCCTTGAGGATCTCGAAGAGCGGGGAGTCGAATTTAACTCCAATATCCCGATCGGGATGATGGTGGAAGTTCCTGCCGCTGCCCTTCTGGCTGAAGAGTTTGCGGAAGAAGTTGACTTTTTTTCCATTGGGACAAACGACTTAATTCAGTATACTCTGGCAGTAGACCGCTCCGACCCTGCGGTCTCACCACTCTACAACTCGTCAGATCCTTCGATTTTAAGGCTGATTAAAATGGTTGTGGATGCGGCAAACAAAAAAAATATACCGGTAACCGTCTGTGGACAGATGAGTTCTGACCTGAAATCGATTCCCCTGCTCGCAGGTTTAGGAATCAGACAGATCAGTGCCACTCCCCTGGCGATTCCGGAAGTAAAAGAAGTAATCAGACACCTGACAATCGCCCAGGCAGAGGAAATTGCAGCCCATGCAATGACCATCGACGTCGCCCGGGACGTAGAAAGCTATTTAAGAGGAGAACTGTACAAAATCTGCCCTGACCTGTTTGATGAAGAACTGCCATTGTGACCGTCTTGTGTCATCAACAGCTGGTTTTCTCATCACGTCAGTCTGTCAGTAAGCAACAGATTTCTGATTGATGCCTGCATGATCGCTGGTATCTCTCACCCCATTTATACGTTTACAACTTGCCGTCGTCTGAAACTGAAATTCAATCAATCAGCCAGCGGCCGTCCACTTCACCTCGGTGGTGAATGGATCGCGTACAAACAAATTCCAATTAGACGAAATGTATTTCAACATCATTTCCTGACCCTGAAACGAAATCGAGTGGACAGAACTGCGAACAATATGGAAGTTCCTCATCATCAACCCTGATATGTTTTATCAGTCTGAGGGAATTTTCTGCGTCCCGTTTCTGTTTTCAAAGACAGCATGAGCAAACCACCAGACTACCTCCGGGAAATCATTCAAGAGACGGCTCTTGCCGCCTTAAAGGGTTATGCTGCAGCTTTCGCAACACAGTTTCAGAGCCAACAAAGGTCCAACCAGGTTGCCGCTCTGTTCTCACCGCCACATCAGTTATTGATATCCGACTGGCAATTCATGCAAGATCGCAGTCTGCCTGTTTCGAATACCGCAACCGATGTCAGAGAGCAGTCAGAGAAGTATCTGAACCTGACCTTTCGCGACTTCATACAGGAAATGATTCGACTCAGCAGTCGCATCACGAAACCTCTCTTTGATTGTGTTGAGCGGAGTTTATTTCCCCGCCGCACATTTCATTCAACGGTGCCTGCCTCCACTGGAATTTTCCAGTACCTCTGCAGGCAACTGGCCGACTCCACTATCGTACTGATTCATTCAATGCGTAGCAGGTCCGCCGCCTCCGTGGCTGATGAGGAATACAATTTTCGTCGTGTAACACGACAAAGGGTATTCCATGAAAAAGGAAATGCTGATTAATGTCCTCCAACCGGAGGAAAGCCGAATTGCGATCGTTGAAGATGGCATTCTCGAAGAACTTTATGTTGAACGAAACAGCCTCGAAAACCTGGTAGGCAATATCTACAAGGGAAAAGTGGTCAACATCGAACCCAGCATCCAGGCTGCGTTTGTTGACTTCGGTGTCGGCCGAAACGGCTTCCTGCATGTCAGTGATATTGAGCATCAGTATTACAAACACCTGACCGATCAGGGTGATGGTAACGGTAAACCAGGACGTGGCCGCAACCAGAAAGGCCGCCGCATCAACGAACGCAGCGTTGCCAACAAGCCTCCCATTCAAGAGATCCTGAAGCGAGGCAGCGAAGTTCTGGTCCAGGTCATCAAAGAAGGCATTGGCAACAAAGGTCCGACTCTTTCAACTTACATCAGTATCCCCGGACGCTACCTGGTCATCATGCCGGGACTGCAACGGGTTGGCATCAGTCGCAAAATTGCCGATGAAGATGTTCGCAAAGAACTGAGAACCATCCTCACGCAACTGGCACCTCCACCAGGTCTCGGATTTATCGTACGTACTGCCGGTATCGACAGGACTGCAGATGACCTCAAACGCGACTTGAACTATCTGTTAAGGCTCTGGGGAACCATTGTCGGTCGCATCAAAAAACTGCCCGCTCCCGTCGAGATTTACTCCGAGAGCGATATGATGATCCGGACAATCCGTGACATCTACAACAGTGAAATCGACACGCTCTACATCGATGAACCGACGGCTTATCAGAGAGCGAGAGACTTTATGAAAGTCGTGCTTCCCAAGCACGTCAATCGAGTCAAACACTACACCGGCAACGACCCCATTTTCTACAACAGCAAGCTGGATGACGAAATTTGCAGCATCCAGAATCGGCATGTCCCCATGAAGGGGGGCGGCTCCATTGTCATCGATCAGACGGAAGCACTCGTCGCGATTGACGTGAACAGTGGAAACTATCGCGCAGATGACAATGCGGAAAAAACCGCGTTCAAAGTCAACATGAAGGCAGCAGAAGAAATCAGCCGCCAGATCAGACTGCGCGACCTTGGCGGCGTGATCGTGATTGACTTCATCGACATGCGGGAAGAGAAACATCGTCGTTCCGTCGAACGCAGATTAAGAGAACTCGTCAAACGGGACCGTGCCCGCACCAAAGTGCTCCGCATCAGCCCCTTTGGCCTGATCGAAATGACGCGTCAGCGAATACGCCCTTCTCTGCGAAGAAGCATGTACGAAGACTGTCCTTCCTGTCGCGGAACCGGTCAGGTCAAAACAGCGGAAAGTATGGCGATTGAAGTCATGCGAACCCTGATGACCACCGTGAATAAGAAAAATATTTCACGACTGGTTCTGAATGTACATGAAAATGTCGCCAACTATCTCAACAATAAACGGCGAAAAGACATCACCCAGCTGGAAGAAACCGCTCAGACATCCATAATCATAAACGCTCGTACAGATGTCGAACCAGAACATCTAATGGCGCGATGTTATGACGATATTGGAAATGAAGTAAATTTCTAGTGGTTTCTGACTCGAAATTTCAAAAGTGACACCTTACAATGCCCTGCTCGCTATTCGTGTGATTGGTACAGGGTCTGCGCAAAGCAGGCGTTCAGAGACGAACTGCCGCTGAAACGCATGATTGCTTAACTATATACTATCAATGGCATTGCGCGATTGATTCTGAATACAAATCGGATTGACTTAGATACACCAATCCGTCTTCAGCAAATTATTGATCAAAGTGTAAGAAGAAAAGAAGGTTTGAGGATGTTTGTAGTAATCGAAGATGGCAACCGTCAATATACGATTCAGGAAGGCGAAACCCTGACAATCGACTACCGTGCTACAGCAAAAGCAGGCGATCCCATTACTTTTGAAAACGTGCTGCTGGCCAACGGCGGTGGAGCCAGTTCTATTGGCACCCCTACCATTGAAGGCGCTTCTGTAGAAGCAGAAGTCGTGCAGCCCGAATTCAAGGGTGTAAAACTCGAAGTTCAAAAGTTCCGTCGCCGCAAAAATTCGCGTCGACACACAGGTCACCGCCAGAAATATACCACAGTCCAGATCAAAACCATCAATGTTCCTGGACTGGAAGTGGTTGAATCCGCAGCCGCTGAAGAAACAGAGCCTGCCACAGCAGAAGGTTAATCCTTCCGTCTGCAGTACTTGAACTGTTTTTTGCAGTCGAGTTCAACGACACAATGATCACACAAAACAGCTCCCTGAATTCATTTTCAGGGAGCTGTTTTCATTTCCCGTCCTCTTCCGGAATTCCCCGATCGCACATCGGGACTACTGTAAATCGGGGTTGACCAAAAACCTTTATTCAGCATAACTTTACGAGGTTTGCGAGGAAAACGTCCTCCCAAACTGGTTGCAGAGCCTGAGCCCGGCTCTGAACCTGCTCTTATAAATTGTGCCGAGTTAACTCCTCGACGCGAATCGATTCTGACACTGGAAGAGGTAACTCTGATGCACCTGTTTTTTTCTGTCGGCGAGCCAAGTGGCGACCAGCATACAGCACACCTGATTGAAGAAATTCGCAAACGGAATCCGGATGCCACCTATTCTGCATTTGGAGGGCCCGAAATGCAGGCAGCAGGTTGTCATGTGGAAGTCAGACTGACTGACTATGCCGTCATGGGAATCCTCAACGTGCTCCCGCTCATTTTTAAATTCATCCAGTTGATCAGGCAGGCGGGAGCTTACCTTGAATCCCACCGTCCCGACGCTGTCATTCTCGTCGACTTCCCGGGTTTCAACTGGTGGGTTGCCAGGAAAGCAAAATCACTGGGCATCCCTGTGTTTTATTACCTCCCCCCGCAGCTCTGGGCATGGGCTCCCTGGCGCATTCGCCGTGTTCGTAAAAACGTCGATTATATCCTGTCGGGTTTAAAGTTCGAAAAAGCCTGGTATGAATCGAGGGGCATCAAAGTCGATTACATCGGGCACCCGTTTTTTGATGAAGTTGTCTCAAAAGAACTGGATTCACCAACCCTCACAGAGCTTGGCCATGCAGAGAAACGGGTCGGCATCTTACCTGGTTCACGTACTAATGAAGTGACCCGTAACTTTCCCGTGATGCTGCAAATTATCGAACAGCTTTCTGCAAAGTTCCCCAAGGCAACATTCCCTGTCGCCTGCTATAAAGAAGCCCATCTTGAACTCTGTAACCGGTTTCTCCAGGAGGCTGGTCTCACCCAACTCCCGATCAAGCTGTATCTCAAAAAGACATCCGAAATTATAGAATCTGCCGATTGTTGCCTGATGGTCTCAGGCTCGGTCAGTCTAGAGATGTTAGCTCGAAAAACTCCAGCTGTCGTTCTCTACCGCAGCCACTGGGGAATGTACTTCCTGGGTCAGGTGTTAATCACCTGCAAGTACATGTCGCTCCCCAACCTGATCGCAGACCGGGAAATCATGCCTGAATTTCCCTCCGTGGGAAATCCGGACAAAGATGTAGCTAAAATCAATACCATCTTAAGCGACTGGCTCACAACACCACTCTCACTGGAAAGAGCCCGGCGCAAACTCGCTTCTTTGTATGACGAAACTGTCATTCCGGGAGCTTCTGCCCAGGCCGCGATTGCCATCTTGAACAAGATCGAGGCACCTTCTCAACAGAAATCAGCGGCATAATATACACAAGACCATTAACGACTTCTGTTTTGGTGTGAAATCAGGAACAAAACGACCATTTTCCCCTTAGAATTTGGGGAACCTTTAATTGTTTGTTTTGTGTGAATGGTCCTCCAGAATTCAGCTCGTTAGAATCGTCCCATACGTTGAATCAGGCAGATCACAGCCAGAATTGTGATACTGGTCAACTGAATATTTTTCACTTCGAATCACGCATCTTGGATCATCGGGACTACGTACACTAATGGGTAAAAAAACGATCCGTATCGGAATAGTGGGTGCAGGGGCCAATACGAAAGCCCGCCATATTCCAGGATTTCAAGCGATTGAGGATGTCGAAATTGTGGGAGTTGTGAACTCGACTCCCGCTTCGACCGACAAAGTGGCTCGTAAATATGCGATTCCACAAACTTACTCTCATTGGAAAGAACTGGTTGAAGACCCGGAAATCGACGCCGTGATGATCGGGACCTGGCCGGATCTCCATTGCGAAGTCACCTGTATGGCTCTGGAAGCTGGCAAGCATGTTCTGACGGAAGCCAGAATGGCCCGAAATCTGGCCGAAGCAAAACAGATGCTTCAGGTTTCTCAGGCAAGACCCGACCTGATCGCCCAGATTGTCCCCAGTCCGTTTGGCCTGAAATATAATCCGGAAGTCATCAAGCTGATCTCTCAGAAATACCTGGGTGACTTACGAGAAGTGGTGGTACTGGGAGCTGATGACTCATTCTGGGACTACAGTAAAAAATTACACTGGCGTCAGGACAGGGAAATCAGCGGGAACAACATTCTCACGATGGGAATCCTGCACGAGACGCTCAGTCGCTGGGTCCCCCCTGTTGAACAAGTCTTCGCACAAAGTTCTATTTTTGAACCTCAACGACCCTCAGCAAAAGGGGCTGGATACGCGGATGTAACGATCCCGGACAGTCTACAGATCGTGACCAGACTGCAGGGCGGAGCCAATGCCATGTACCACCTGAGTGGTTCGATCCTGTTTGGCCCCGGACTGCAGATTCACCTGTATGGAAGCCACGGAACGATTAAGGTACATTTCACTCCGGAAGAAAAAATCTTCGTAGGCCATATGGGTGAAACGGAATTAAAAGAAATTCAGGTCCCCAAGACAGACCAGGGTGGCTGGCGTGTTGAAGCAGAATTTATTGGAGCCATTCGCGGCGAAGAAATTATCCATCACACCGACTTTGCCTCAGGAGTGAAATATATGGAATTCACGGAAGCGGTCGCCTTGAGTTGCGAACAGAATCAACCGGTATCACTGCCTCTGTAATACCTGATGACAATGATACCAGATCAGTCGAAACATACTTTCTGGTTAGTTTACAGATCGAAGAATCGCACGAAACATGACGAAACCATATGAGAGGGAATTACAAATCGCCCTCACAGCCGTCAAACAGGCTTCTCTGATTTGTCGCTCTGTTCAATCAGCGATCACGGATGAAGTGCTGGAAAAGAAAGATAAAAGTCCGGTCACCATCGCCGATTTCAGCAGTCAGGCCGTGGTCTGTCGAGAGTTGCTCCAGGCATTTCCCGCAGATCCTGTCATCGGTGAAGAAGATGCCGCCGAACTGAAAGAGTCCGAAAACCAGGAGTTTCTGGAAAAGATCGTCTCTGAACTTCAGTCAGCGGGCATTCCAGACAGCACGCCGGATCAGGTCTGTTCATGGATCGATCATGGGGGAGCCAAAACTTACAGTGACCGTTTCTGGACACTCGACCCCATTGATGGCACGAAAGGGTTCCTGCGAAAAGAACAATACGCAGTTTCTCTCGCATTGATCGTAGACGGTAAAATTGTCGTTGGCGTTTTAGGCTGCCCGAACCTTCCCTGCCCCGAAGATGAATCTGTCACCGGAACCATTTATTACGCCGTCGCCGGCCAGGGTGCATTCGCCATGCCTCTTGAATCGGACAGTAACCAGGCTTCAGCTCCAGTTCAGGTGACAACAACACAGAATTTCACCGAATCCCGTTTTTGTGAATCGGTCGAATCCGGGCATAGCTCTCACGGACATTCACAACAGATCGCAGATCAACTGGGAATCAAAAAAGATCCCAGACGACTAGACAGCCAGGCAAAGTACGCCGTTGTGGGACAAGGTGAAGCAGACATTTACATGCGACTGCCGACACGTCCCGGCTATCGTGAAAAGATCTGGGATCATGCTGCAGGAGTTTTACTGGTTGAGGAAGCAGGTGGCACCGTGACAGACATCCATGGAAAACCACTTGAATTTAACCAGGGCTTTGAACTGGCTAACAACCAGGGCGTGATTGTTACAAATGGTCTGTTACATCCAAAACTGATCCAGACTCTGAACGAACTGGGTATCAGCTAATGGTGAAACTCTATTTGACACATTTTTTGATGATGAATTCTTGACCCACATGGACTGGCATATTGTAGTTACGTTTCTGGTTTTGAGTGGAGTGATCTGCTCCCTGACGTTTCTGCGTGCCAGTGCCGACACCATTTTGATGGGTGGACTCACGATTCTGGTCATCACAGGGGTGATCCAGGCAGAAGAAGCAATCGCCGGTTTTGCCAATGAAGGTTTGATTGCTGTTGCATTCCTGTTTGTTGTCAGCGAAGGAATCAGACAGACGGGCGGATTCGCCTTCACGGGACAGCAGATGCTGGGGCGTCCCAATTCTCTGACCGATGCGCAAGCACGGGTGATGGTCCCGTCAGCCATCCTGAGCGCCTTTCTCAATAACACACCTGTCGTCGCCATGATGATGCCTGTCATTTCCGACTGGGCCAAGAAAATGCGGATCTCAGTATCTCACCTGATGCTGCCATTAAGTTACGCGGCAATCCTGGGTGGACTGTGTACTCTGGTAGGAACCA
>JAGQQP010000888.1 GCA_020426085.1 Planctomycetaceae bacterium
TTTCATGTATATCGCTTTCAACGCGCCGCATGATCCACGACAGTCACCGCAGGAGTTTGTTGATCGCTATCCGGTCAGTCGTATTCAGTTGCCCGTCAACTTCTTAAAAGAGTATCCACACAAAGATCAGATTGGGTGTTCGGCATCCCTGCGAGATGAGAAGCTGGGGCCGTTTCCCCGGACAGAACACGCCGTGAAAGTTCACCGCGGCGAGTATTACGCATTGATCACGCATCTGGATGTTCAGATTGGTCGTATTCTGGACAAGCTGGAAGCCAGCGGCCGAGCCGAAAACACGTGGATTTTTTTTACTGCGGATCACGGTCTGGCAGTTGGCCATCACGGTCTGTTTGGAAAGCAGAATCTGTACGATCACAGCGTACGCGTCCCGTTTATTATTAATGGTCCGGGTGTGCCGAATGATCATCACATCGACGCGCCGATTTACCTGCAGGATGTGATGGCTACGTCACTGGATCTTGCGGGGGCGAGCAAACCGGATCACGTCTTTTTTAAGAGTCTGCTTCCATTTCTGCGCGGGGAACAGTTGGAATCCAACTACCCGGAAGTTTACGGCGCCTATCTGGAACTACAGCGGTCAATCACCGCAGATGGTTTCAAGCTGATTGCGTATCCGAAGGCGGGGGTGCTGCGATTGTATGACATGAAGAATGACCCTGCAGAAATGAAGGACCTGGCGACACAACCTGCTCAACAGGAACGTATCGAACAAATGTTTCATCGCCTGCAGGATCTGCAAAAGAGCCTGGGAGATCACCTGAGCCTTGCAGGTTTGCTGGGGTCTTCTTTGAAAGGGAACAAACCGGATTGAAGTGGACGACTGGCAGGTGTGGACCAGGGGCCGTGATCAGGAACCGTATTGTCGGACGGAGCAGTTGGATAGCTGTCTGGAAATCCCAGGCCGTTGGCTTCATTGACGATCGTTTGTAGTCGAAGAGTGATAATGTCGTCCTGAGCGTTTTTTCGTTTCTCCAGCTGGTCACGCAGCATTGCAACTCGTTCTTCAACCTGGGCAAGCTCTTTTTCGCGTTGCTGCAGGTCTCTTTCAAACTGCTCCGTTAACTTCGTGCGGACGGATGCAATGGCTACCGCATTCTTTTCCTCATCTGTCTCGTTCTTCAGTGTGCTGATCGCCTTCTGCAGTTCCAAAAGCGAATCCAGTTCCTCCTTCGGAACGGGTTCGTAAACAGTTTCTATAATTGTTCGTCGGACTTGACGCGCACGCATGGTTTGAGGTACTGGTTGTGTTTCAGCCACTGCCGCCCCGAATGGATCCGTGCTCTTCGGTTGAGGGAAACTTTCATTTGGGTTTGGGAAGAGGCGGGGAGCATTCGGTTGGAATTCGCCTGGACCGGCCTGAATACCCGGTGAAGACGTCGAGAGTTTGCCGGAATCAGGCGGCAGAAATCCTGAACGAGGCGCGAGTTCTCGATCAGCAGGCTGACCTTGCACGATTTTGTCGGTCGAAATAGTGGGGGGCAGTTCCTGAGTCGAAGCTGATCTTGCCAGGAATCCTGCACCGCAAAAAATGGCCGTCCATAGGAAATAAGTAGTTCGACGCATCAAAGTCTCCTGACTGAAGTACGAAAAGTGGTCTGCGAAGGGCTGTGGATATCGGGGTGGCAACTGTTGTCTGAAGCTGGCAGCCTGTTGAAATCGGGACTGG
>JAGQQP010000889.1 GCA_020426085.1 Planctomycetaceae bacterium
CCCTGCTTCTGCTCTTTGCCATTGACGAACAGACTGACTGTCTCTTTGTCAAACACGGCTGCCAGTTGGGTTTTTTCCAGGAGCAGGCCTGGTCGGGAACTGCTTTTCTTTTCCGACATATGGCCACTGGTTTTTTTTAAGGCAAGCCAGTTGCCATCTTCAAAGTCATAGCCGAGCAGTTGATGAATTCCATCCTGAAAAAAGAGACTGACGATGGGAACTTCTCCGACGGCCTTTTGTTGGCGACAGAGCACAGTGGCCTCGACGGTCAGCGGGTATTCCAGATCGTTGGTAGTTAAGGGCAGCTCTACGTAGTCGTCCTCCCCATCGAACGCCAGGGCAAAGTCCTCAGTCCGCATTTCCGTTGTTTCGGGGGGAACTGATGGTTTCTCTGGCTCTTCCGGGAGGCGGTGTTCCACGCGCGTGACCATCCCAGTGTTCCCAACCGGAGGCGCTTCGGGAATGTCTGCTCTGGTCGCCATTCCTGACTTGTTTTGTAAGATCAGAAAGGTAGAACTTACCAGTAATACGACAGCGAGTAACCCACCGCTGATCAGCCACAACGCAGGTCGCTTGCGGGGGGGGGTAGTACTCTCGTATTGCGTGTATGGCTCGGTTTCCACATCGCCAATCAGTGTGTCCTGCAGCCTGGCTGCGGAAAGGCGATCGGCTGCGGAAGTGTCCTGACTGCTCGGAGGTTGAACAACCGTGCGATTACTGGCCTGGACGGATTCCTCGGAGAAGTAATACAGCTCAGAGTCATCGTCAGGCTGACTGTTGCTGAACAGTGAAGTCTCCGTTTCCGTCAGGTCGGCGGGTTGGCAGGCTTCCAGTTCTTCCAGCACCTGACTCATGGTCTGGTAGCGTTCGTCGGGATTCTTGACCAGCATCTTCTGGAAGATAAGATCGAGCTGTTCCGGCAGGTTCGGCAGTCTGGTCCGCAAAGAGGGAATGGGCTCTTCCCGATGGGCGAGGATTTTCTGGATGGCCGTTTTGCCTTCGTATACCGCATCTCCCGTCAGGAGGAAATACAGGACACAACCCAGGCTGTAGATATCGCTCCGGGCATCCGCGGTATGCGTATCCAGCGCCTGCTCGGGGGACATGTAATTCACCGTACCCAGCATCGAACCAGCTGTTGTCAGCGAGGTGGCATGACTTTCATCGTCGCTCTCGAGTCGAGCCAGTCCCATGTCGAGAATTTTGACGGTGCCTTCGGGAGTGACCAGCAGATTGGCGGGTTTGATATCCCGGTGAATGATTCCCCGTTCGTGTGCATAACGCAGCCCCTGTGCGGTCTGTATTACGAGATTGAGGGCGAGGTTTATACTGAGGGGGCCATGTTGATTGACCAGCTTCGAGAGATCAACGCCATGAATGTATTCCATGACGAAGAAGTGAATCCCGTTGGCTTCATCTGCATCATGCGCGGTAACAATATTCGGGTGCGACAGTTTGGCAGCCGCCAGGACTTCCCGTTCAAAACGGCTGACGATGGTCGGGTCATTTGCCAGTGACTGGGGGAGCGTTTTCAGAGCGACCCTGCGGCCCATGCGTTTGTGCTCTGCCAGAAACACCTGTCCCATTCCGCCGGCACCGATCTGATTGAGAATCAGATAGTTTCCCAGTACAAGGCCCTGAAAATTTCCCTGGGTGATTCGCTCTGCCTGATAGATGGTCA
>JAGQQP010000890.1 GCA_020426085.1 Planctomycetaceae bacterium
GCGAGCGTACCGATGATCGCAGGAATCGTCCAGGTCAGAAAACCGAGCGGGCCGCCATCAATGCCGTTGGGAGAAGTATTGACCCAGGTAAAATTGAATTGATATGAGAGAATGAAATGCGCCGCCGCAGAAAAGATCATAAAGCCAATCCGCACCGAAGCTCGAGCGCGGATAACGGGCGTGATCCAGAGTGACGTCACTGCGATGTGCATCAGCGTCTGAAACCAGTTACGTTTGAGCGGGTCGGCGATGGCTCCCCAGATTCCCAGTGACCGCAGTTCCTCCCAGGTTTTTGCAATGGGATCGACTCGATACATAATCAGCGAAACCAGCACCAGGCCCAACAGTCTTCTGACGACTCGCATATAAGCAGAAACAGCGCCTTCAGTCTGAACCCGTCGACCAAAAGTCAGTCGAAATGCGAAGCCAACTGCAAACAGAAAGTGCGGCATAATCGTATCCGCATAGCTGCAGTACGTGTTGTGATGCTTGAGTACGACCGGACAGATGGCAAAAAAGCCCATATAGTTGACCAGGAACATACCCGCTACCGTGTAACCCCGGAACTGGTCCAGGGAGACAATGCGTTTGTTGAATTTCTCGGTCGTCGCAGTTGTCGTGTTGTCTGTCATGCTGTTTCAACTGTTTCAAGAGTGCTAAAGGAAAAGCAGGGGGTTGTTGGTAGCTCCTGGTGCGTATCGCATTTAACCACAGCGTCTGTCAATCTAAAATACTCGGTCGAAATGGATCTGGAGACGCTACAGTAAAACAGGACACAGTCTAGTGTACGGTTTGAAAGTCAAATTAAAATACTGCACCTTTTAATTTAAAGAATCCAGCAGTCGATGATTTCTGGATTAAGACCAGGAAGCCAGTTTATCAGTGTCCCAATTCGGTTATCAGCGTGTCCGTTTCAGGTTGCGACGATAGGTGCCCGGAGTCGTGCCGGTCTGTTTTTTGAAGGCAACATTCAGATATTCGGCGTGACGGAATCCGGTGCGCTCTGCAATTTCGATGAGTGAGAGTTCGGTCTCTTCCAGCAATTGTTTCACGCGATCCAGGCGGATTCGCATGATCTCTTCATGCGGAGAGCGGCCGATGATTTTCTGGAATCGGCTTTCCAGAACCCGTCGCGACAGGGGAATGGATTTCAACACGTCCTGCACATTGATGCCATCACAGGCCTGCTGGCGGATGAGTCGGACTGCATCAGAAATCAGTTTATCGTCGATGGCCTGGATGTCCGTGGACTGACGAGTGGCAATGCCCAGCGGTTTGATTAACTGCGCTTCCGACGAAACTTTTTTACCAGCAATCATCCGATCAAGCAGGGCAGCTGCTTCATAGCCGGTCAGTTTTGTATTAGGGATCACGCTGGAGAGGGGAGGTTCGGAAAGATTACAGAGGATTTCATCATTGTCGACGCCGATGATAGCGACCTCTTCAGGGACAGAAACATTGATCGTGCGACAGACATCGAGCAGTTGTTGCGCTTTGATATCGTAACAGGCCATCACCCCCACAGGTTTGGGAAGCGCGCGAATCCATTCTGCCAGGCGATTCTGTTCGACTTCCCAGGGAAGAGACTGTTTTCTACTCGTCGATTGCGGATACGTGTGGCAATCAAAGCCTGCTTTCTGAATGCATTCCAGAAAATGAGCTTCGCGCCAGCGGGACCAGT
>JAGQQP010000891.1 GCA_020426085.1 Planctomycetaceae bacterium
CGAAGGGTGCCAGGCAAGAGAGAGTCATGCGCAAGAGCGTCTTTACGGGTTGTGCCATGCACGGATTTATCACCTGATGGTTCGGATGGTTGGCTTGCAGGATGCTGCTGATTTAACTCAGCAGATATTTCTGCAGACATTTCGTAAGATCGATCAATATGCGGGCCAATCGAAGTTTGAAACCTGGTTTTATCGACTGGCGATTAATGAGGCTCTTCAGTACCTGCGGAAAACGCGCCGCCGGTCGCACCTGTCATTAACACAAGAACCCATGTGTCAGAACCAGCCAGAGCAGAATCGCAGAGACATGAAAGAACTCCTGGAAGAGGCTCTGTCTCGACTGGAGCCGGAGGTGCTTTCCGTTTTCATACTGCATGAAGTGGAAAAGTTGACATATCGTGAAATTGCTGAGGTGAAAAAGATCGCAGAAGGCACTGTTGGCTCGCGAATGAATCGTGCTCGACGGGAGTTGAAACAGCACCTGACTGATCTGGGGTGGGAGCCATAACATGAATTGTCCCGAAGTCCAGGAATTACTTTCCGCTTATTATGATGGCGAACTGGATGAAGCCCGGTCATCCGCAGTCGCGGCGCATATTGAAACGTGCGCCGAGTGCAAAGCAGAACTGGATGTATTTGCAAAGCTGACACGACTGACGGAATCTCTCGATGCTCCAGCCCCCTCTGATCAGATCTGGAATCAAATTCAGCAACATCTGCATGATTCGCCCACCACGGATCAAACAGGAAAGGACAATCACCACACGACTGGACGTCGCAATTTCTTCAAATGGGGGGGGGTGACCTTAGCAGCAGTATTTCTGTTAGCCGTCGGTACTGGCTGGTGGTTCTTTCAGTCAGGGCGAGAAGTTAAGGAGCATCAACATAACCTTCAACAGTTTACCGCTGAGTTTGGACAATATCTCGATCTTTTTACCCAAGATCCCAGTGCCGCCCAGCAATTCCTGCTGGCGAAGTATCAAAATCAGCCCTTACAGGAGGGGCAGATTCCAGAGAAAACTGGTTATAAGCCATTCATTAGCAAAGGGCTGCCTGCAGATTATAGACTTGAATCCGCCCATCTGTTTAAGATGCCCTGTTGTACCTGCGTGCAAGCCGTTTGTAAAAGAAACGATGGTAGCACGCTGGCAATATTTGAGCACGATAATGAAGAGACCAGCGAATGGTTCGGAGATCGGCCCAATGTTTGTATTGCCTGTAAGGACAGAAAGTGTTGTCTGGTGGAATTCGATCAGCAGATTGCTGCCAGCTGGAAACGGGGTTCTCATTACATCACATTGATTGGTGTAAGAGATTTGGATGAAGTGGATCGATTCGTGACCTGGTCGAATAAACATCAGCCGACAGCCACGAATTGAGTTTTCAGGAAAGTTACGATTTCCGATAGAGGCCGAAAATGAAATCACCTTTTCAATCTGACCGGTTACGTCACTTCTACAAACGAAATGCCGGGAAAATCTGGGTTTTGCAAACGGCCTTTTTGATATTGATCGGCTTCAGTATTGCCTGGTCAATGAAGGCCCCCTCTTCGGAGTCGGATCAACCTCCGAAGGAAACCGCTCATGCAGAGCATGCAAAAGCACCGCAGATCTGGACCTGCTCCATGCATCCCCAGATTCGCCGAAACGCACCTGGCAAATGCCCGATTTG
>JAGQQP010000892.1 GCA_020426085.1 Planctomycetaceae bacterium
TATCCTTATGTGATGGAAATCACTCCGGGAGAACTATGGATTACCACCATGCAGGGCCCCGTCAGACTCAGCTTGAAAGAAACCGATTTTCTGAAATAACCACAACTTCACACACCTGACCCTCAAGTCCCAACAGGGTCACCGTTTAGAGCACATCAGCCCTCATAACCCAACGCAAATAACACTATTTGCGTTGGGTTCTTTAATATCCCTATCAATGCAAAGTGAAATTCATTTCAGAGAACACTTCATTTTCTGCTTTACATCAAATCAATATTAGTTTATCAACAAGAAAGCAGCCTGCAACGAGGCATGACTTAATTTCCTTATTATATTCATCAATTTGCGTCACATCCAAAATATTTGATTCAACTGAGAGCAAGAGGCCTGGTGTGAGTAAAACTGCTGAACTCGTCACGGTAAAAACAGTCGCAGAAGCAGCCGACTGCGCCGTCAGCACTGTAAGTCGTGCATTAAGGGACGACCCCTCCATCAGCGATGCCGCTAAACTTCGAATTCGCCAGATTGCTGAAGCGTTAGACTATCGTCCCCTACGACGTCGCCGTCCAAAGCGATCTACCAGCCAGAACTCAAACAGTATTCTGTCTGGAAAGCGTCTGCTCGTCGTCTCTCTGGGCCTGGATCGCTCATTAATATCACTACCTGTTGTCAGCTCTGCCATCAGCGGGGTTGAAGATGCGTTCTCCGAACTGGGTGTCCGTTTTCAAATTGCCCACATTCCCGATCTGCAGGCAGTCCCTGCCCATCTGGATTTCGATCAGATGGATGGTCTGTTCCTCATCGGTGCCCTGCAGGGTAAAATGCTGATCGAATCCAACAGCGCATTAATGGACCGACTTTCCCACATCCCCTCAGTCTGGATCCTCGGCAGGCCACAAGGTTGCTGGGGGGACTGCGTCGGCGCGAACGATGTCCTCCTTGGCGAAAAGGCAGCCGACTATCTCGCCGATCACGGACATCAGCATGTTGCCTTTCTCAGTCCTAAACCCGACCATTTGATAATGACAAATCGCGAAACCGGATTCGTCTCGCAGGCGATGCGGCGCGGTCTGGATATTCAGCGTTTCGTCGATCCTCCTTCACGAGGCTGGAAGCTGCCGATCAAACCCCCGCTTTCTACAGACGCCGTACAACATCTGGTCGACCAGTTATTAAATGCCGACAAACGTCCGACAGCAATTTTCGCAGGAGCGGACAGTGTTGCGGCGGTCGTCTACGGATCGCTGGCTCGTCGCGGGATCAAAGTCGGTGAAGAGATCAGCGTCATATCCGGCAACAACGACCACGCATTTATCACCGGCCTGTACCCACAGTTGACCACGTTTGACATTCACGCACACGACATCGGCCGACTCGCCGTCAGACAACTGGAAACCCGCCTGTCGATGAATAACGCCATTGCCAATGTTGACTTAACCCTCGAACCACATTTGACTCCTGGTGAATCCGTTCGCCAAATCAACAACTAGCTTGAATCACTCGCCACCAACAGAGGAAAACCAGATATGCAGTCGCTCACCAGACGTCAGTTTCTCACCACCGCCAGCATCGGCACAGTCGGCCTGTTGGGACTTAACAACCTGCAGGCAGAAAGATCAGTAGAGCCGGAACTTACACTCGGCTTCAGCCTGTATGGTATGCCTCACATG
>JAGQQP010000893.1:0-244 GCA_020426085.1 Planctomycetaceae bacterium
TACGATGTGGCTGGCCGGTGGCGGAGTGAAGGGGGGCATGACCTATGGCGAGACAGATGACTTTGGCTTCAAAGCCGCAGTCAACAACGTTCACGTCCACGATCTGCACGCGACAATCTTGCATCTGATGGGAATTAATCATGAGCGGTTAACTTATCACTATTCCGGGCGGGATTTCCGTCTGACGGATGTCGCCGGTGAGGTTGTACATAACATCATTGCCTGATGCAGATTAAGGTTGATT
>JAGQQP010000893.1:259-1666 GCA_020426085.1 Planctomycetaceae bacterium
ACTTTTGAGTTCTCTGCAGAGACTCCTTTTCTCTCCTCAATGAATCATATATAATATACACGCAGTGTTAGTCTATTTATGATAAGCCTTTACAAGGCTGTTTGAGGAAACGAAATGTCGACATCCAATCTCCCCGGTTCTTTTTCGCTCGTACCGCGAGGGAATATTCGCGAAGTTGTTGTGCAGAGAATTCTGGCAGCAGTGATCCGCGGCGAATTTCCTGTCGGGCACCGGATGGTGATCCAGAATCTGGCAGAGCAGTTCGGAGTGAGTGCCACGCCCGTACGTGAGGCGCTGGTCGAACTGGCTTCCATCGGGATTGTCGAGAATCTTCCCAATCGTGGTGCAGTGATGCGCGACTTCGGTGTCAAGCAGATTCGCGAGATTTATCAACTGCGGCGTATCCTCGAAGTCGAAGCGGTCCGCAATGCCTGTGGTCAGATTGACCCGCAGCAGCTGTCCGTACTGGCGAGTGAGTTCAAAGCGATTAAAGGTGAGCCGCGCGACGCCAACTGGTCGCAGAAGGCGATGTCGCTGGATATCAGGCTGCATACACTGATTGCCGCGCATTGTGGCAGCATGAGACTGCAGGACGAATTACGGCGCTATAATACGCTGGTGCAGGCGATTCGTGAAGTCGTCGATAATGAAAGCCAGGCGCAGGAAATCGCACTATCCGATCATACCGCAATTATAGCTGCCCTGCAGTCCCAGGATTGTGAGCAGGCGGCTGCAGAGATGGACCAGCATATTCGCAAGACAGCCGAAGTGGTTGAGAAACATATGCAGGACCGGATTCTCAATAAATAGCACGAATCGCGTTTCGAATTGCCAGAAGAATTCCGGTTGAATCAACTCTGCTGCGCTCCTCTGAGTCATGTGCCTGCTATTTTGAATTTTGACTATGCTCAAAAAAAAGCTATCCGGCGCGAACTTTTCTTGCGCCACGACGTCTTTAAGATGAATCACATGGCAGTCGCCTGCATCAGTGTGAGCGTTAGGAACAACAGAGGATGGAATTTAAAAATGCGATATCTTGCTTTACAGAACGGCAGTGATGGAACTCTTCATTTGAGAAGTGAAGAGTCCAAGGGAGATTTTACGCTCCCGTTGTAGCAACAGGTCGTTCCCTAAGCATCGTCATATCGGCCTGGTGTTCTCTGACATCAGGCTTTTTTTACAGGGATCGGTAGCTGAGATGGTTTAGCGGCGGTCTGAAGAACCGCAGACGAGGATTCGAGCACCTCCCGATCCACTTTTAAAACAGAGAATTCCGCCCCGTTCTTCTAACGGACAGGATACTGGCCTTTCACGCCGGAGACGCCGGGTTCGATTCCCGCACGGGGTATTCGAGTCATGTCAGATGCGACTGGAATCAATAATGAGTCACTGAAACCAATCGGGAAG
>JAGQQP010000894.1 GCA_020426085.1 Planctomycetaceae bacterium
ATTAATGGGTCGACGTTCGTGCCATAAACGAAATGACTGGCATTTACTGAATCAGTGACGCCAGTATTCAAGCTGCGGAAGCTTTTTTGTCTGCGGGATTTCGTTCCGTCGGAAGTTCAGAGGGATTTTTCTCAGTCGCATGATTCCCTGGTTGAGAGAGCTCCTGGGTATATTCAATCGCCAGTTGCTGGACAACCACTTTCTTATGATGCGTCATCAGGGAAGCCAGCGACTTTAAAGCTAACAGGGTTGCGACGACATACAAAACCAGATTCCAGACGTCCATGTCAATCCTCCTTGAGATCCATGGTGGCGTTCAATGCAAATTACTTGAAACTCTTCTTCATCACTTCCTTAAACTCTTCGCTCATTTACTGATACGAAGAAGATTGGGTTATTTTTGGCGACGCTAGTGAATATTTCAATATCATTTCTGCCCGATTCATGAAACCTACGCAAAAGAATCATAAAATCTAAGCATTTTGAGCCTGTTCTGACCGGATTTCTTTATTTTCCAGCCAGAACTCTGCTGTTTCACTCAGTTTCTGATGCATGCTCAGTCGCGAATACGTTCAATGTAGGCACCGGTTGCGGTATCTACTTTGATTTTTTCGCCGACGTTGATGAATGCAGGAACCTGTACCGTCGCTCCGGTTTCAATGGTAGCGGGTTTGGTCACGTTAGTTGCTGTATTTCCCTTGGCAGCAGGTTCTGTATAAGTAACTTCCACAACAACCTGCTGAGGAGGATCCATACCAATCAACTGATCATTCCAGAACAACAGATTACAGATGGCACCATCCAGTAGATAGTCGGCTGCATTTCCGCAGACTGATTCTTCAATCGTGTATTGTTCATAGGTATCATTATCCATAAAGTGCAGGCCAGTCGCATCTTTGTACATGTACTGTCCATCACCTTTACGAACATCGGCCTGTTCGAGGCTTTCACCACCACTTTTATAGGTCCGGTCGAGGATCGTGCCTTTCAACAGATTCCGCAGTTTGGTGCGGTACAGGGCCTGGCCTTTGCCCGGTTTGACAAAGTTGACTTCAATCATTTCATAAGGATCACCGTCAACGATCACTTTGATACCCTTGCGAAAATCGCCTGTACTGATTTGTGGCATCTCTTAATTTCTCTGGCAATAAAAGTGTTGTGAAAAGGTCATTTGAGTTTTGTTTCCAAGGGCGAGAGAATAACATATCTTCGAACCGTTGCAAACGGAGAGCAGCCGAAATGTCATTCAATTTCTGCTGCCTGACGCTACACCGCTCCTCTCGGAATTTATGAGACTTCTTACTGGGTTACGCACTCGACAATGTCAACTTCTCTTTCAGAAACGACCTGGCAAAAATCGCTTGCCCAGGCCATCCGTGATCCTCGGGAGCTGATTTCCAGACTGAATCTGCCTCGGGAGTTCCTTGAGCCGGCTCAAGGAAGTGTGCAATTGTTCCCGCTCATGGTGCCGATCAGTTATTTAAATCGAATCGAACCCGGCAATCTAGACGATCCGCTCCTGAAGCAAATTCTGCCCGTTGATCTGGAAAATGCTGAAGTTCCCGGGTTTGAGGCAGATGCTGTAGGCGATTTAAACGTGCGGGCCACGCCGGGAATCCTGCAGAAATACCATGGCAGGGCGTTATTGATGGTCAGCGGTGCCTGT
>JAGQQP010000895.1 GCA_020426085.1 Planctomycetaceae bacterium
GTACCAGATCAGCCCTGAAGTGCTATAATCCCTCAGTAAACGTTACGCTTCAGCCGGCAAACCTCAGCTCATCAACTATGAATTTTAAATAATGGAACCGTGCCCCGATGGGATACCGTGGACTGCGTGCATGTGTCAACGACCTGGAACGAACCGGTCAGCTCATTCGAATCGAGCAGGCAATCGATGCGAATCTCGAAGCGGCTGAAATTCAGCGTCGCGTCTACCAGGCAGGCGGCCCCGCCGTCTTCTTCGCCAATGTCAAAGACTGTCGATTTCCGATGGTCAGCAATCTGTTTGGAACTCTCGAACGCACGCGGTTCATCTTTCGTGATGCGCTACAGGCAGTCAATCATCTGGTGGAACTGAAAGTCGACCCGACCCGGTTCTGGAAACAGCCCTTCCGATATCGGGACGTCCCGTTCTCTCTACTCCACATGCTGCCCCGTTCTCGTCGTACCGGCCCCGTGATGGAAAATCAGATTCGGATCAGCGATCTGCCTCAGCTCAAAAGCTGGCCCGATGACGGCGGTCCCTTTATCACCCTGCCTCAGGTTTATACGGAATCCCCTAAACGGGGCGGCCTGATGAATTCCAACCTGGGCATGTACCGCATTCAGTTAAGTGGCAATGAATATCAGCCCGATCAACAGATTGGCATGCACTACCAGATTCACCGCAGTGTCGGCGTGCATCATGCCGAAGCGATCGAAAAAGGGGAGCCCCTCAAAGTCAATATTTTTGTCGGAGGCAGCCCTGCCATGACGCTCTCAGCGGTCATGCCTCTGCCGGAAGGACTCTCCGAACTGACCTTTGCCGGCGCACTGAGCAAACGCGCCATCCGAATGGTAAAGAACAAACACGGGCTGCCGATTTACGCGGATGCCGACTTTTGTATCACCGGCTGGATCGATCCCGAAAAACTGTTACCAGAAGGACCCTTCGGCGATCACCTGGGTTATTACAGTCTGGCACATCCCTTCCCCGTGATGAATGTGGAAGCCGTCTATCATCGCAATGATGCTATCTGGCCCTTTACAGTGGTCGGCAGACCTCCCCAGGAAGACACCGCCTTTGGCGCCATCATCCATGAAATTACCGGCCCTGCAATTCCGTCTGTCATCCCGGGCGTGCATCAGGTCCATGCCGTTGATGCAGCCGGCGTCCATCCTCTGCTCCTGGCGATCGGCAGCGAACGCTATACGCCTTACGACCAGGAACGCAAACCTCAGGAAATCCTGACGAACGCCAACGCGATTCTCGGACAGGGACAGTTGAGCCTCGCCAAATATCTGATGATCGTAGCCCGGGAAGATCGCCCCGATCTGGATGCCGAAGAGCTGGAAGAATTCCTGTCTCATCTGCTCGAACGGATCGACTGGAAACGTGATCTGCATTTTCAGACCTGCACCACCATCGATACGCTGGATTACTCCGGAACCGGATTCAACTCGGGCTCCAAAGTCGTCATGGCGGCAGCAGGTCCGGTGAAACGAAAACTGCCGACAGAGATTCCGGTTGACTGTTCCCTGCCCGACGGTTTCTCCCATCCCCGGCTCTGTCGACCGGGAATCGTCGCGATCAAAGCCCCTGCGTATCAGGATCAGAATCAGGACCTGCGGCGGTTCGCTGCAGAACTGCCTGGCAGTCATGCTCTGAATCAGTT
>JAGQQP010000896.1 GCA_020426085.1 Planctomycetaceae bacterium
GAGAGAGATACTCTAATTTAACCTGCAAAAAAAGCGGGTCAAATTCTAACGACAGACCGAAAGGAGAACGGGACCGGAATCATTGATCGAAACGGAATAACCCCACCCAGTCGACTTCGGGTGAGGCAAAGACACATCCGCTGTCTATGATTGAATTTACAGCCTGATTTCATCTGCTGAGAAAACGTAAACGAGGAAATGCCCTCCTTTTTGAATTCTCAAAAAATTCGGGCTTACTTCGAGCCGCGCATCTGTTCCAGTTCAGACAGAACATCCTGAACAACGGGCCCCCAGTCCCCCAGTTCTGTCTGGCGAAACAAGCGGGCCGTCGGATACCAGGGGCTGTCTTCGCGTTCCAGCAGCCAGCGCCACTCAGGCAGACGCGATACCAGAATCCAGACCGGAACACCCAGCGATCCCGCCAGATGCGCCACCGCTGTATCGGTGGTGATGACCAGATCCAGATTTCGAATCAACGCGGCACATTCGGTAAAATCACCCGTAGCCGCCCGATATTCCGGTCCCGGCTGCCAGAGATTCCATGCGCTTTGCAGGGGTTCGATCTGCTCCAGTCCGTTGACCTGCTGCAGACTGATTAACTGCATGCCCGGTAGTTCTCCCAATGGCAATAATTCCTTTAAGGGAATCGAACGCAGCTCATTTTTGGGAAAGCTCTGATTGCCGCTCCAGTTCAGCCCGACTTTCACTCCCGTTAATTCGGAAAGTACGTTGCGCCAGTGCTGCTGTCTCTCTTCCGGAGGCGTAAAAAACGGAACCGCTGCCGGAATCGTCTCCAGGCTGGTTTCCAGATAGAGGGGAACGCTTAACAGGGCACACTGATATTCGCAGTCGGGTTGCGGATCGCCGGCAATCAGAATCTGATCGATTTCCGGAACCTGTTTCAGCAAGTCAGCCAGTTCCGTCTGACATAACAGTAGCACCCGTTCGGCACCCTGTTGTTTCAATTCCATCGCAAAGCGCAGAAACAGCAGTGTGTCGCCAAACCCCTGTTCGCACCACAGGCAGATGGATTTCCCCGCCAGTGGTTCTCCCTGCCACTGTTGCCCCGGATATTGCTGCTGTGGGCTGGCATCGATGGCGGTACGACGTTCGTAACCACGCCAGCCGGCAGTCAGATTTCCCTGCAGCATACGGGTTGTGGCCAGATTGAATTCCGCGATCGCGAAATCGGGGCGCAGGCTGATCGCTTTTTTGAAATTCTCGCTGGCACCTTCCAGATCGTGTTTCAGTTTGAACGCATTCCCCAGGTTGTTATATCCCTCGGGCTGTGTGGGAGCGACTTGAATCGAACGTTCTGCCGCTGCAATCGCGGCGTCAATATTCCCAACGGCTTCCTGAACATAACTCAAACTGACCAGAATCTGATAATGATCGGGGCTGGTTTTCAGCATCGACTCATACAGCATGATCGCTTCCGGATACTGACGCTGCAGCACGAGCACATAGGCCAGTTTCATCGACAGATCAAAGTCACCCGGGTTTGCAACCAGCAGCTCGCGATAGATGTCTTCCGCCCGCACCCATTCTCCGGCTGACTTAAGAGCGTCTGCCAGCTTCTGATGCGTTTCCGAATTACCGGAATTCAATTCGTGTGCTTTCTGATAACACTTGACCGCTTCGCTGAAAACGCCGCGGCTCT
>JAGQQP010000897.1 GCA_020426085.1 Planctomycetaceae bacterium
GTAGAATTCTTCGCTCTCTTTCAACGTGAAACCGGGAATCGGTTCGCCACTCTCATCCAGCAGTTCGTACTGCACACTGCCTGCTGCGGACGTTGCGAGGTTGAGTTCCAGTTCGACCGGCGCTTTCCCTTTGGACTTGTCGAACGTAATCAGCCGTGTCGTCATTTCGCCGCCGGTATAGGGGGCATTGATCGAAACAAAACCGTCCTGTCGCAGGGTGAACCGCCTTAATCGGCAGGGGCCGACGTAGTAGTTTTCAATGGCATACAGCGAAAGTTCGGGCACATGGCCGGGCAGGGGACTCGGTGTGGTGGTGATACCCCAGGCGATGTGATTGTTTCGCTGCCACCAGCGTTCGCGATTTTGTCCGGGTCGCAGGAAAGCTTCATCCCAGCGTTTCCAGGTGTTCCCGTCGCGGCTCGTCATCAGCACGCCATCGCTGACGCCCGGGTGATTATGTGCAGGATCCGGATGCCAGGCCGCTTTTCGGCTGGGAACGAAACGTTTGGGAAACGCCAGAAACAGATGCGGGGCTCGCGGATAAGCGATCGTCGCATTTGTATAAAGGTGTTGCGCAGGTGAGTCTTTGATGTCGATAAATTTCGGTGCGGTCCACGTCAGATAATCATCCGAAGTACACGTCATGATTGCCCGTACTTTGTTCGTGAAACCCCGATGAAAATCGACATACCTGCCGCGATGTTCGTCCCAGAACGCCAGGTTCTGTGAATCGAAGGCCCCTTTGGTGATGACCGGTTTGTCGTGCATCAGCTTCCAGTGAATGCCGTCAGCGGATGAGAACGCATACAGGCCTCCCTTACCGCTCCCCAGCGCCTTGAACTTTTCATCGGGTTTACAGGCCGGGTTTGTATCCAGGAATGGAGAAAAATTATGCGCTCCGGTTCCCATCCAGACGATGTTATTCTGTTTCGAACCGTTGAATTCAAACAGCCCCAGTTCGGGTCTGGTCCAGTGAATCGCATCATCACTCTCTGCATAGCAGACGACCTGATGCGTGGTTTTGCTCTTTTCCCAGTCATAATGGGCACCGCGATAGTACATGCGATACTTGTCCCCGTCTTTCAGGATGCGCACGTAATAACTGATATTGCCTTCCGCGGGCCCGTCATAAGTGATCGCGATTTCCTGAGGCTGCGGATGGTGTAGTTCCTGCCGGGCGTTGTCCAGGCTGTGAATCATCCAGTCATCCACAAACAGTTCCCGCCGCGTCCCGATATGCGCGGGCTCTTCCGCAATCATCGGAACCGCAGAGAACAGACAGCATAACGCGAAAGACCACAACCTCAGACAACTTCGCATCACAGACTCCTCAGAAAATCAATCGGACAGAATCAGCGCTCCCTATATGAAACGGTTCCTTCCAGTCTGACAGAGCCGGCGCTGGTTTTCAAATGGAATGTCAGCTCTCAGATCATATTGTGATGGCTCGAATTTTTAAGTCACTCGGTTTTCCCAGCTGAAAACATCCCCTTCCGGCAGCGATTCCACACCTGAGAGACGCAACAGATAAAGCAGTTGGGCGCGGTGGTGCATACTGTGGGTGATGATGTGGGCCAGTGCGGTGCCAAAAGTTTTTTCGCGGGGGGGATCGTCCAGAACGTCGAGCCCGACCTCGTCCCAGGCCTGCTCGGCGGCGC
>JAGQQP010000089.1 GCA_020426085.1 Planctomycetaceae bacterium
AAGAAGCGTAAACTTTCGCCTGCCGAATTCGGCTATGCGGAATTTCCGGTTCTCGCTAATATTTACAAGCTAAGAGTATTTCAAATGATCGAAAATACTCTTAGCTTTTTTTACGTACCGGACACAGTCAGCCTGTCTGGTCAACGCAGCGTTTGAAAAGGGGAGAACCGATCCGGAAGACGTCCTGTTTGACTGGAACGTCTGTAATGGGATCGGGACTGCAGAGATAGATTGAGTGTGGCGATGGTCAAGTGCGTGTGTTCCCGCGTTGTTGTGAAGTTGTAGCGGAAAGGATTCTGACGCAGCATGTCAACGAAGAAGCCCTTCAATTTCAGTCACGCCATGTATCATCTGTGCCGTGACATTTCGCGTCGGTTGCCCGAGTTTCATCACGTCAACATGGACCGCGTTGCCGTTGCCTTTGCCCAGGCCCGCCGCAACGTACCCTACGGCATGCAGGCAAAACTGACGCCGCTCCGGTTCGAGAATGGCGATCTACAGACGACCCGCTATGGTCGCAAATGGACGGTGCAGCGGATCTACCAGGACCAGCAGGAGATGTTGTACATCCTGACGTTTTACCTGCCTCGCTTTTTGAATCATTCCCTGGAAGAAAAGCTGATCACCGTGGTCCACGAACTGTATCACATCAGCCCCGCCTTCGACGGCGACATCCGTCGCCTGGAAGGTCATTACCACGTGCATTCTCACAGCCAGAAAGAGTACGATGCCCACATGGCGGTGCTGGTGAAAAAGTATCTGAAGCTGAATCCGCCGCTCGAATTGTATGCGTTCCTGAAGTGCCGTTTCACAACTCTACAGAAAAAACATGGCGGCGTCGTGGGATTGCAGATTCCGATTCCGAAACTGATTCCCGTGGATGACTCTCGAATCGCGTAGTTGTTTCTTTAGCTGGCTTTCCATAAAGGTGCCGGGAATGCAGGTATGTCAAAATGCCTTCAGACCCACGGTTCCTTCCAGATCGGTGTTTCCTGATCGGGCAGGAAGAAAGCGGGGATGCCGTCACAGGTGGCGAAGGCGGCCTGGGGGCCAGATCGACTCGCAAGTGCTTTAGCAATCCGGACGATGAGTGTAATGTCGCCGTGCAGGCTCAAAAACTGGTTTTGATCTTTGTCTGTGAGACACTCAATACTGATAGACTCTTTCGGGCTGGTATGAGTACCACCGAAGGCCTGATTCATCACAGGATCGTCGGATTCATATTTCCACTCAAAGGTTTCTACCGAATCAACCTGGGCACTAAAGTCGTCTTCTGAACCACTCAGATCGCTGGTAAAGCCGTTCAATGACTGCAAGGCTTTCTCGAGATCGGCGCGGCTTACGGTGCGCCCGACGGGTGTCTCCCGCGAAATCGGCACACCGCACTCGTGACTCCATTCCAGGAGTTGAGGTGTGACGGGCGTGAGAATGTAATTAATGCTCATGCGATTCCTTCTTAAGGTAGCATGCAGCGGCCGCCGGAGAGGACCATCGTCTGGCCTGTGGTGAAGTTGCTTTCTTCGGAGAGCAGGAACGTGACGATCGCTGCTACTTCTTCGGTGGTGCCCATGCGGGGGATGGGGGTGGCTTCGATGATTTTCTCCAGATCCTCCTGACTGACGGTGTCGAGGATCTCCGTTTCGATCAGACCGGGGGCGATCGCGTTCACGCGGATATTGTCCCGGGCCCAGGCGGTGGCAATGCTCTGGGTGAAGGAGATCACGCCTGCTTTGCTGACCGCATATGCGATGGACTTAGGGCGGGGCTGCAGGCCGGAGAGGGAGCTCAGGTTGACGATCCTGCCGAACTGACGTTTCAACATGCCCGGTTTGACCCGCCAGGTGACCAGGAAGGTTCCCGTCAGATTCACATCCAGCATCTGCTGCCAGGAAGCCAGGTCGAGTTCTTCATGGGTCTGATAGATGAAGGTGCCCGAATTATTCACCAGAAGTTCGATGTCTCCCAGCTGCGCTTCGACCTCGCTGACCATGCGGTCGACTTCAGCTTCGACGGAGACATCACTTTGAACGACCATGCCGCTGCCACCCAGGGCTTCGATCTGTCTGAGTGTTTCCTCGGCGTCGGCTTTGCCGCTGCGATAACTGACGGCAACGCGAGCGCCTTCCTGCGCCAGTCTCAGGCAACAGGCCCGGCCGATACCGCGGGAGCCGCCGGTGACTAATGCGACCCGGTTTTGAAAACGCTGAGGATTAAATGTAGAAGCAGTCGTCATGGTGTGTAGATCCCGTTTGCTGAAGTAACAAAATGATTGTGGTCTCTTAACGCAGTTTGTAGTATTTTTTCGGTGCGACGAGCGTCAGTACCTGGGGGCCGACGATGAGGAACATGATCAGCGCGCAGGCAACCGCAGAGCCGGCGACGACAGGCAGCGTACTCTTTTTCAGGAACAGCGGGCCGAGGAACGAGCCGGCAATCAGTCCGATCAACGGGGAGATCCAGAGCCACCAGTACGTATAAATCGCGGGGACCTTCGTGCGGAGCCGCTTACGGTAAGCGTCCAGTGGTTCCTTTGTGTCTTCCCAGTAGAAGGTTTTTAAGGCACGCGGTCCGCCACAGGAGGCGCAGACGGTGCCCAGGCAGAGCTTAAAGGGATTACATAAGCCTTCAAAGTCTTCGCCGTTGACCTGTGTTCCCTGTTTGCATTTTTTGTGGATGTAGACACGCCCGACTTTCAGGCTGTAAGAAGATTTCGCCATGCTGTTCTCGCTTTGATCAATGTATCGTCATTGACTGTTTATGGGATCCGGCGCGTCGCTGCCGTAGCCCTTGTTCAAGCGTGCCTGCTGAAGATCTATTGTAAACAGTCTGTTGATACAGTGACCAGTGTGCTGGCAGGGCTGCGTGGCGGTTTCTGAATGGAAAGCGGGTTTAAGTCACCGCGCATGCAAAAACCGACGATTCTTTCACCCGGTTAGAATCATCGGCTTTGCTGGTGGGTAGACTTATATTTTCAGCTTGCTGCTGTCAGAGCCTCGTGTCTGAAGATTATTCAGACTGAGGACCGGCACAGCGGATGAGGTGGTCATGGTCGATGTAAACCACTTCTTTGGTCTGGTCATTGTGTGAGAATGGGACAGGCCAGTCAGAGCGAATTGTTTTGTCGTAGTACACGGTGCACTTGTAGTGACAGTGGTGCTGACGAGCTGGTCCCACCATCGGATAGAAACGGCATTCGCCAATCCGGTCCACAATCGGTTCGACAACCATGCGGACGTTGTTGCGAGTGGTTTCTGCCAGGAACCAGACTCCGCCACCGGTTTTGTCCGGCAGGGCACGAATGACTTCATCCGGGCTGGGAGGATCAAGACAGAACAGGGGAGCGTGTTCGCCTTCTACGGGATCGAGAATCATCGCTTTGTCGTAGCGTTCTTCTTCCCAGTAGGTGTCTTCGATTAACTGTGACCAGTAAGCCGTCACAGGAATCAGAGGAGTGGTACGCCAGAAAACCGATCCGGCATAAGTCACTTCAATGAAGCCTTTGACCAGCGTACAGCCACTGGTGTTGAGTGTTAACAAGCAGGCACAGCCCAAAAGCAAAGCACGGCTGAATTGCTTCCCGATTTTGAACATCCTTCTTCCTCCGGGTGATTTTAACGTCGTCATGATATGAGGGGAGACTTCGTTTTCAGTGTTAGTGAGCGAATTGCTCTGGTAAGGAAATGTCACGGTCTGACGGTCGGCATCCTGCCTGTAATTGTCGGAACATGATTCCATATTCTTCTTATCGGACGCTTTGTCAGATAACCTTGTGAGAATTTGACGATTTTGACGATTTAACGGATAAAATCTGCTTTACGCCTTTTGCGGGCCGTCTGACCGCTGCTGCACTATAAAAAATGCCTTCCAGGAAGCGTTTTTCCTGAAAGGCATCGTTTTGCAGTCTTTTTGAATCCTGGTGGATTACCAGTTCTTGGGATTCATGAACCACCACCAGCGGTCTGTCCGAGGACGGAAGTTCAATTTCCATGATCCATCATCCCATTCCAGTTGAGCCTGTCGCCATCCCAGTGGTACCTGTGGGTAGGGATAGAAAGGTCCGATGTAAGGGAAGGCACTGGCAGAATACTCACTGGGGTATGCTACCTGAGCATAGTTAGGATAGTTAGCATAGGTTGGCCAGGCTGATTCTGGCAGGTGTGGGCTGTTGTAAACCTGGCTTGTTGGTCCAGGTCCCATTGCCGGGTGAGCCCCCATCATACCTGGATGTCCTGGAGGTGGTCCCATCGCGGGAGGTCCAGCAGGACCAGGACTTGGAGCCTGGTAGTTCATGTAGTTAGTCGGCTGAATCAGGGAAGCCTGCTGAGGAGCAGCCTGCATGACCTGCAGGTTGTTTTCTACAGCCCGGACCCCCGGAACCTGTCGAGCAATCTGGGTTGCCATCTGTTTTTCCTGAGGAGAACCGATGGCTCCCTGCAGGATGGCAGTTCCGTTTTTGAAGCGAATTTCGACTTCATGAGCCGAAGCCAGGGCAGGCCCTAAAGCTTTAGCCAGCTGTTCTGCCATCTGCTGATTGTTTGCGGCAGGTGCTGCACTGCGAGGTGCAGGAGCCTGATAGGCAACCGTTTCGATGTTAGAACGTCGATTTTCCACAGATTGTTCAAATTGAGCCTGTTTCAGAGAGCCTTTCAGGAAAGGATCGGTCGCAGACGCCTGAGTGATCTCATTTGTTCTACGGAAAGGGTTCAAACTTGATTTCTGTGATTCTGGTCCCCTTGCAGGAGCAGAATTTGCAGCGACTTCAGTGACTTCGAGGCGATTATCGACTCGTGTGACACCTTCGATTTGTGAGATCAATCTGGTGGCCTGAGCTTTTTGAGCTGCCGTTGGGATTTTACCCGACAGAACGGCGACACCCTTATTATACTCGATTTCCATGTTGTAACCGGTTAACCGGGCTGATCTCAGAGCGTCGGCGATTTCATTCGCTACTTTCTGATTACTGGTTACTCTGCCCGATACAGCGGTCGAACTAGACTGTTCAGATTTCTTTGAGAAGAAATCCAAGGGTCCGGCCATTGTGATACCGGGAGTCACCGCCATGATCCCCAGCGTCAAGACCCACTTACGATACCGTTTCATGAACAACTCCGTTCCCAATTGAGTTTATTATGTTTTCGTCCATTACATCCGAGCGATATCTCTCGTCAGGTTTACACGGTGAGTCTTTCCTGCTGCGCAAACGAAACAATGAGATTGCTATCATGATTGATCGGTCATCTGGGTCCGGTTAAACAAGTTATTCTGATTATTTCGAAGAAATTGGTTAAATGTTTCCGGTGAAAATCAAGGCAAATTCCGTTAAGTGTATTTAAATCAATGGGTTATGTTAATTGTTCCGTTCAGAAGTGTTTTGGGGAATGCTACACGTAATAGAGGTCTTCCAGGCAGGAATAGTGATCAAAAGTGTTGTGCCAGGCGTGTTAACTGGAAAATGTGCGCGTGTTCCCAGGGAGTGCTGATCGACGGGGTCAGGAAATCAGGTGATTTTCCCACCGGGAGATGTAAAAAAAAACATTCTTCGGCGATTGAGAACTTCTCTATGCGTAGTCATTCCAGAAATGAAATGTTATGCTAGCACGCATCCAGCAGGCAATTTTGCGCTGACAGTGCCGGAATTCCCCAGGTAAGAGTTGCTGGGTATGGTGTTTCCTGACTGGATTCAGGCTCAATGCCCGAGGGTGTTCCTATATCAACTAACTAATAGAGTTCTATTTAACCAAAGAATACACAATGGCTCGAAAGTCTCCCAGTCGTCTGGAAATGCGTCGTCAGGCGGAAGCCGCTGAAGCGGAATCAAAAACATCGCCCAAGAAAAAAGCCACTAAAAAGAAGAAGGCGACCCGTAAAAAGAAGGCCGCCAAGGCTGAAGTACGGCGCCGCCTGTTCTGGGGTGTGTTTACCGGCAGTATGAAAGAGGAATCACGGTTTGCTTACGACCAGCGAGATGCTGCCGTCGAACGCATCGAACAGTTGCGGCTTAAAAACGCAAAGAAACTGTATTTCATTCAGCCGATTAAAGAATCTCTGGATGGAGAAACTGCCGTTACCAGAGTCCCGGTCGATGATGATGATGTCGATGACGTAGAAACAGATGAACTCGCCAAAGTCGATGACGACGACGATGTAGACGTCGATGCCGTTGACGATGATATCGATGATGTAGACGACCTGGATGATGGCGATGACGGCGATGATCTTGGGGATGACGATGAAGATCTGGATGAGGATCTTGACTAATTTCCTGTTTTCAGATGCCCTGAAATAGTTTTACAATAACCCCACTATTCAAGTTTGAATTGTGGGGTTTTTTCTTTCGATTTTGAACACCCTGGAACTGAGTGCTTCTGCTGTCCATTGATAAGGTCCGTCTAATGCAGGTTTTCCTACAACAACGACTGTCATCTCTGTTTGTCGTTTCTCTCAGCTGGTTGTCTCTGCTTTGCCTGTTAGCCGGTTTTACAGCCTGTTCGCAGAGCCCTGCCGTCGAGTCTGGCAAAAAGACTGCCGGGACGGGGACCGAGGTGAAGGAGGGAGAAGACTGGCAGGTAATTTATATCGAGGATCAAAAAGTAGGCTATGCCCGGAATCAAACACGGGTTGAAAATCGATCCGGCAAGAAAGTGGTGCAGAAGCAAAACGATTTCTATCTGAAATACAAACGTTTTGGCCAGACATTGAATATGGCTGTGCATCTGCAGACAGAAGAGAGCGTCCAGGGAGAACTGCTGTCCTACGAGTTTGAGATGCAGAACCCGCCTGCCGGCTCTACCGTTTCGAAAGGCGTTGTCCAGGACGGGCAATTAAAGATTGAAACGAATATTGCCAATCAGACGGCGGAGACAAAGCTGGAGTGGAAGCCCGATGATCATCCTCCGACATATATTGATCGCGTATTTCGAGAATCTCCCATGCAGCCGGGTGAGAAGAAGTCCTTTTCAATGCTGCTGGCGGAGTTCAGCAAAATCACAGAAGTGAACCTGAAAGCAATTGATTATGAATCGGTGGAAATACCCGGTAGAACAGGCGTTAAGTGTCTGCACGTCGAAATGCAGCAGTCACTGATACCTGGTTTGACAACAGACCTTTATGTAAATGAAGAGGGCGAGTTGGTCAAATCGTCGACCGATTTTCTGGGTGCCAAGATGTATGTTTACCTGGCGAACAAGACAGAGGCACTGAAAGAACTGTCTGGAAAAGGACTGGATCTGGCAATGCAGGCTCTGATTCCGGTCTCTCCCATTTCGCGGGCTCATGAGACGGAACAAGTCGTCTATGAAATCGGGATGGAGAAAGACGATCCCTCGAAATACGTGGTTGCAGGCGATACGCAGCAGGTCAAAAAGCTCGACGCAAACCAAATTGAGCTGACGGTAACAAAAGCACCGGTTCCTGAAGTCTTTCCTGAAGCCAAAATTGATGCGGAATTTATGAAACCTACCCAGTTTCTCCAGTCAGCTGATGCAGGTGTGATCAAGCATGCGAACGCTGCGGTCGGTTCGGAAACAAACCCCTGGAAGCAGGCCCTGCTGATGGAAAAGTATGTGCACCGTAATTTGAAGAAGAAGAATTTCTCGACTGCTTTAGCCTCTGCGGCTGAAGTGGCCCGGAACATGGAAGGAGACTGTACCGAGCATGCGATGCTACTGGCAGCGATGTTACGGGCTCAGAAGCTGCCTTCCCGGGTTGCCGTTGGTCTGGTCTATATTCCGACTCAGAAAAGTTTTTGCGGCCATATGTGGACCGAGGTGTTTCTGGACAATCACTGGATTCCGCTGGATGCGACGTTGGGGAAGGGCGGGATTGGTGCCGGGCATATCAAACTGAGGGATTCGAGCCTGGCAGAAAATGAGCCGGCCCCCCTGACACTCTTCCTGCCCGTGATCCAGTCGGTAGGCAAACTCAAGATTTCGGTACTCGACTATCGCCCTCGCGCTCAGTAGGCAGCTTTTTTTGCGATGAATGGGTGTCTGTGTCGTTGTAACTCTTACATTTCTGAGACCCATTTTCCGGTTTTCTCATTGCAAGAATTGCAAACGCGATGTGGCGTGAAAATTACTTCAAAAAATGTCTGATTCTAAACTCCTGTTTTTACAGTGTTTAAGCGATGAATTCAAAAAACAGGTATCGCTTCCAAAGTGAATGGCACGATTGCTGCTTTATTCTTGCTTCGGGTAAAGAGAGAGACCCAAAGAATTTTGAAGAGTTGAGAGACTTCAAGATTCAAGAGAGAAGAGAGAGACAATCCCACCGACCCGTGGAGGCGGGTCTGCCCACCCTGGGCCATTCCAAAACATCATCCCCATCTTAGAGCCGAGAGAATTCCCGTATTCTCTCGGCCCTTTCTATTTATAGACCCTGAGAAAACAGAACTGGTTTGTATTCGCCCTTTTCAGCAGTTGATGCTGAGGTGATTCAAAACCGGATTGAAGCGAGGCAATGTAGTTGTGAATCAGTTTCCATCGGGCATTGCGGGGAGTTCCCATTCTTCGTCATCTTCGTTTTCGCGCAGCGCATTATAGGCGGCGCGCTGTTCGGCTTCCTTCTTTGTGGAGCCCCAGGCGGGTTCATATTTGTGTTCGCCTATAATCGCGGTGACTTTGAAGAACTTGGAATGATCCGGTCCTTTTTCGTCCAGAACTTCATAGATGGGGGTCTGGGAAAATTTCTTTTGCGAATATTGCTGTAACAGACTTTTATAGTTGTAGCCATGAACCGAGCGGGAGGCTTTGGAATTTTCTCGTTCGATGAGAGGGTCCAGAAACAGATGCACGGGTTCAATGCCACCATCCAGATAGATCCCGGCGATGAGGGCCTCGAACATGCCTGCCAGCAGGGATTCAGGCAGGGTCTCGGTCATGGCAAGTCCTTTGCCGACAAAGATGAAGCGGTCGAGGCCTTTTTCCCGCGCCAGTCGAGTACAGGTATTGCGACTGACGACTGCAGATTTAATGCGAGTCAGTTCGCCTTCGGGGGCATTAGGAAATTGTTCAAACAGTTTTTCACAGACAAGCGAACCGAGGATCGCATCCCCCAGAAATTCCAGGCGTTCGTTCGAATCCATGCGGGTTTTGGCAGCAGATGTATGTGTCAGGCAGGATTTCAACAGCTCACAGTCAACAAACCGGTATCCCAGATTTTGTTGACATTCCTCAAGCAGTTGATCGATCTCCACGGGGCTGAGATCGTATTGCATGCACGCCTCCCCTGATCTTTTTTTCTTCGAATTATCACAAGGTCAATCGAAGAATTCTGAAAAAGGGCCCGCGGAGAATTTTTGAATGACCTTCGCTAAGTATTGTCAAATATTAACATTAGCATCGATTTGAAAACATCAAAAAAAGTCTGATTAATAGAAATGGTCGAAAAATATTCAGGTTTTCAGGGAAAACCTTCTCAGAATGAGGCTCGGATCGGGGGGGGATGAGACGCAAAAATTTTCTTTTTTTTTAAGCATTCCCAACACATCTGCGGGGGACTCTCGTAGTAAGAGCAGACCAGCCGCTTGATGAAATGAGCAAAAGTTCAACGATGTGCACACATCAGAATTCTGTTTTTCCAGATTGGGAAAGACAGGGTTCCCGCCAGTCTTTTCCAGCAGAGTCATTTTAACAGAGGCATTTTTGGAATTTGAGTCACGTTTCCTTATTAGTATTAGTTTCATAAAAGAGATGGCCCGAGTCATAACTGCAAGCCATACACTGTAGGAGGGTAAAATTAATGAAAGCGTTAACAGGAAATCGAAACTGGATGTTCGCTATTATCGCTAGCGCATGTCTGGTTGGTGCCGCGGTCGGAGTTGCTCAGAAAGATAAGAGCGCCGATCTGCCAACTGCTGCTAATGTCCATGAATTATCGAATGTATTTCGCGAAGTCAGCCGCCGGGCGATGCCGGCGATTGTGTCTATTGAAACGATCAGTAAAACATCTGAAGTCTCCGGGCAGCAGGTCATGCCTTTTGGTGACAATTCACCATTTCAGGATCTCTTCGAAAATGATCCCCGTTTCAAAGACATGTTCAAGCAGTTCCAGAACCAGAAACAGGCTCAGCCACGACGGGCACCCCGTCGGATGGGAACCGGTTCCGGATTCATTATCAATAAAAACGGCCTGATCATGACCAACTCGCATGTTGTGAATGGTGCCGACGTTGTCAAGGTGACTCTGAATGATGGTCGCGAATTCACCGCGAGTGATATTCGTACCGACCCTCGTTCTGATGTCGCAGTGATTCGCATCGATGCACCAGATCTGCAGGCGATTCCTCTGGGCGACAGTTCCAAAATGGAAATTGGCGACTGGGTTCTGGCGATCGGTAATCCGTTCGGCATTGGTATGAGTGTGACCAACGGTATCATCAGTGCGAAAAGCCGTGGTCCAGGGATCAATGACCGTGAAGACTATCTGCAGACCGATGCAGCGATCAACCCTGGTAACAGTGGTGGTCCCCTGTTGAACCTGCGTGGTGAAGTGATTGGTATTAACACCGCGATCTCCAGCCGCAGTGGTGGATACGATGGTGTTGGATTTGCGATTCCTGTCAACATGGCTCGCTGGGTCTCCGGCCAGCTGATTGATAATGGTAAGGTAGAACGAGCTTTCCTGGGTGTAGGCATTCAGCCGATCAGCAACGACCTGTCGAAATCATTCGACATCAAAGTAGGTCAGGGTGCCATCATCACACAGGTGATGGAAGATTCTCCTGCCGCTGCTGCTGATCTGAAGACGGGTGATATCATCCTGAAACTGGCAGGTAAAGATGTTT
>JAGQQP010000008.1 GCA_020426085.1 Planctomycetaceae bacterium
CGTTGTCTGCTGATGCTGCTGGCTGTCAGTTCGCTGTACATGGTCATTCAGGGAAGTGCGGGCGAAAAGGAGCTGAAACCAGAGTTGGCCACTGCCACCACTCCATCAACCGCTGTTGTCCGGCAGCAAGACTAAGCGGACTGCGTTTCCCATTCCTGAATCCATCGGAGGACCTGCAGTTGTTCTTCCAGCCAGCCTTTGCCTGTTGATAATTGCTGTGCCACGAGAGGGAGTTCCTGCACGGTATCCACATCAGTCAGTTCCGGCAGAAGATGAATTTTCCTCCGATCCTGAATCTGTTCCTGCAGCACACATGAAGTGTTTTCGACACTGTAAGGCACGTTCAGCCAGATCTCAGGATCAAGCGCTGTCTGGCTTCCAAACAGATAAAACCCGCCATCACAGGCCGGTCCAATTACAAACTGCGGTGTTTCATTTTCCTCTGAGAGCATCTCAACTGCCGTATTCAAGAATGTTACAGGCAGATGTGGTGTATCTGCCCCCAGGAATATGACAAAATCATAAGCAGCAAATAACAGCTGTTGCACATGCGCCAGTCGAGCCCCTAAGCCCCCTGCTCCCTGATCAATGGTTTTAAACTGACTCCAGAGTGAATCCTGCATCGCCTCTGTTTCAGCGACCGCCCAGTAAGGAGTCACTGATTTCTGTTGAACCACTGCTTGCACAACCGCTTCGACAGCTTTGGCGGAAAGGATATGGAACTGCTCCGCGCGCGCCGTGCCGACCGATTGCGCCAGCCTGGTTTTTAAAGGAGAGTAACCGGGAGTTTTTACGAAGACGGCGATGGCGCCTTGCTTTGGCAACATTTCAAAACTCGATCTTTTATCAGGAGTAAAAACTGAGGGATCGCCTGCCTAGCCGTCAGCCAGAGATGTCTGGCCGTCACTTTCAGCCAGCCCTGTTCTCGATATTTCCGGGCACTGGTTTCGATGTCTGCGTCTGTGCATCTGAGACGTACGCCCTCTCGCCTGGCAGCCCAGACCAGCAGATGATCTTCTCCATACGTTGCCTCTTCATCAAATCCATTTAGTTTCTGAAACAAAGTACGCGGCAGACAGAGCCCCTGATCACCGAAGGGCATTCCCAGCACATGCGAACGAAAATAAACGCCCCAGGAATTGAGATGCATCAGTAAAAAACTCTGATCGCGGAACTTGAGATTAAAATAGAGTAACGCCTCCGGATATAATTCCAGACAGTGAAAGAGTTGCTGGACAGCCGCATCACTTAATCGAGAATCAGCGTGCAGAAACAACAGATACTCCGCTTGTGCCTGCTGCGCACCGTAATTCATCTGGAGTGCCCTGCCTCGGGATGTACAATGCCAGTGGCTGCGACTGTTTATGCCATATGAAGAGAACTGATCCTGCAAATCGGGTGGAGCCAGACCATTCGAGATAAACAGAAATTCGGTGGATTCCGGAAAAGCCCCCAGATCCGCGAGTAATGCCTGCCAGCTGTCATCCCCCTGTAAAACGGGAATGATGACTGAAATCGAACAGTTCGTTTTGATCTGATTGACGTTACTCATTTTTTATGCTTAAACTGGAATTGTAATTCGTTTCACAGTATTGGAATTCATCGTATTACATAATACAAACTCCCAAAAGTAATCTTCATTCGGAAACGCAATGTTTCTGAAATTCACTGACTCGGCTATACTGAATCATCTTCAGGCAGCCTGTTGCATCCAAATGTATTCGTCTACGAGCCAACAGAAATCGACCGGACTTTAAAGGAACCCAGAACAAGATGAATTCCGCCAATTCACAGATGTCCTCCAGTGAAGAAGAATCAGTCTATGCCCGTTACGCAAACGCAGCTCACCAGACTGAACCGTCACTGTGCTGTCCTGTTGAATACAACCAGGAATATTTATCGATCATCCCGCAAGAAATTCTGGAAAAAGATTACGGCTGTGGTGATCCGACTCCTTATCTCTCGCCAGGTGATACTGTCCTCGACCTGGGTTCCGGGGGAGGCAAGATCTGTTATATCGCATCACAGATTGCAGGTCCTTCCGGAAAAGTCATCGGCGTGGACTGCAATGCAGAAATGCTGGCTCTGGCCCGTAAGTATCAGCAGGAAGTCTCTGACAAGCTGGGATACTCTAATGTGGAATTTCGCAGCGGACTGATCCAGGACCTTAAGTTGGACCTGGAACTGTTGAATCAGGAATTGGCCACCAGCCCGATTAACAGTCAGGCGCGCTGGCTGGAATTACGAAATCTGGAAGAACGCCTGCGACAGGAGTCACCACTGATCCCGGATGAGACAGTCGACTGTGTGATTTCAAACTGTGTGTTAAATCTGGTACGCGAGAGCGATCGCAGTCAGTTGCTGCAGGAAGTCTTTCGAGTTTTAAAGCGAGGCGGAAAAGCAGTCATCAGTGATATCGTCTGCGATGAAACAGTTCCCGACCACCTGCGGAAAGATCCTGAACTCTGGTCTGGCTGTATTTCTGGTGCCTACCAGGAAGCCGCTTTCCTGCAGGCTTTTGAAGATGCCGGTTTCCATGGAATTGAAATCCTCAAGCGGGAAGAAACTCCCTGGCAGACCGTGGAAGGCATTGAATTCCGTTCGATGGTTGTCTCTGCCTATAAAGGCAAACAAGGGCCCTGCCTGGAACGAAATCAGGCAATGATTTATCGCGGCCCCTTTAAAAAAGTAGAAGACGACGATGGCCATACTTATTTTCGTGGTCAACGGATCGCAGTCTGCGATAAAACATTTCGGCTGCTGCAAACGGAACCATACAAAGGCCAGTTTCTTCCGGTTGAGCCACGTCAGAATATTCCCCTGGAGCAGGCGCGTGAAATGGACTGTCGACGAAATGCGATCCGCAGTCCAGAGGAAACCAAAGGTAAGAATTTCGATCTGACAACTCAGATTATGGATGACTGCTGCAGTCCGGACAGTGGTTGCTGCTAACCTCTGCTCCCGTCAACTTACTCTCGATTTCAGATACCGGATAACAATGGCATCTCTCACCCTGCTCAGACAACACAGTAAACTGGCAGATCCGCATGAGCAGCTGCGGATTCTTAATGCACGTTCTCAACAACCATCATTTGACGAACAGTTGCAGAAACAGCAACTACCAGTCTTACACGCGACAACGATTGAGACACTCCAGCTCAACCTGGGAAAACTCTGCAATATGACGTGTGAGCATTGTCACGTTGATGCAGGACCAGACCGTAGAGAAATCATGTCTGCGGAAACGGCGCAATTCTGTCTGCAAGCATTCGAACATCCAGGTTTTCAGACACTGGATTTAACGGGGGGTGCGCCGGAAATGAATCCACAGTTTAAAAGTCTGGTCATCGCAGCCCGTAAACTGAACCGGCGCGTGATTGACCGCTGCAATCTGACAATTTTACTGGCGCCCGGTTTTCAGGATCTTCCACAGTTTCTGGCCGATCATCATGTCGAAATTGTAGCCTCTCTTCCCTGTTACCTGCAGGAAAATACCGATGCACAACGAGGAGATGGCGCCTTCAACAAATCGATACAGGCATTGCAGAAGTTGAATTCACTTGGTTATGGGGTTCCTGATTCCGGATTGAAACTGACCCTGGTTTATAATCCGGTTGGCTTCTCACTGCCGCCTGACCAAAGTGAACTCGAAGCTGCCTATCGTCGTGAATTAAAACAACGATTTGAAATTGAATTTACCAACCTGATCACCATTACCAATATGCCCATCAGCCGCTTCCTCAGTGAATTGATCCAGCAGGGACGCTTTGAAGCGTATATGGAGCGCCTTGTAAACGCATTTAATCCGGCTACTGTTTCCGAACTGATGTGCCGTTCGATTCTCTCTGTTGACTGGCAGGGTTATCTCTACGATTGTGATTTCAACCAGATGCTGAGTCTGCCTGTCTCAGTACCAGAACGGAAACACATTCGAGATTTTGATTATCAAGATCTCGTTAACCGGAAAATTATTACCGGTCAGCATTGTTACGGTTGTACTGCCGGAGCCGGATCCAGCTGCGGCGGCGCTCTTTCCTGAGCTGGCATTTAGCAGCTGATTGATGATTGTGTTCGCCTCAGCTGCGCCGTCCCCTCAGGTGTTTAACTGCAGATTCATGAAGTCAGTTTTAATAATTGATGAAGTACCTCAAGTCCTCTAAAACTGCCACTCCATGATTCGTCTGCCTGCTGACTATTCAGGTTATCACTATCTGAAATTATCAGGAAAAACAGACCAACTTGAGGATGATTATTTCCTCATGGCCGTGAAAAACGGGGATTTTTTCCTCATGTGTTCGCCCCTTACAGGCGGAAATAGAACTATATATTTCCAGTTCATTTTTTTCGCACTTGACAAAGCATTTTAAATATAATAATGGAAATATTCTGAACATAATATTTCCCCTGAAAACAGCCGAAATAGTTCTGCCTGAATGTTAAAAAGATCCCGCGATTGAAAGTTGACATCGGGCTTAAATGCTCTGTAAAAATCGTTTAGAAATTTGGAAAGATTGCACAAAGAAACAACGAGGATTTAACTGTGTTACTAGCCGATTCAACTCTTATCGAATCTACTGAAGAACTTGATCCATTTTTGGAAGAGACCCCCATCGTTTTCTTTTCACTCGATGACGATGAAGAAAACATTGGTTTCGACGATCTGGAAGATCTCGACGATGATGAATTCGACGACGACGAAGAAGATGATTTCGATGATGACGATGAAGAAGAGGATGACGACGACTTCGATGACGAAGAAGAGGATGAGTTTGACGACGATTTCGATGACGACTTCGAAGACGACGATGATGACATGTTTTAGAACTCATTCACAACATAGCTGAAACGCTCGTCTTTGAACCCATTCAAAGGCGAGTAAGCCGCTCTCTTCTCCGTCTGTCCAATGCAACAGACTCACCACCCGTCAATCAACTGAGTATGGGTGCTCCCACCAGCTTCCTGAACTCTCCAGCAGAAAAAGAAACGAACAATGCAGGGACTGGTCGAAAAAATTAATGATGCCGTTGAGTTTCTGAAACCTCAGATTTCTGAAGCTCCCCAGGTCGGTTTAATCCTGGGTACCGGACTGGGAGATTTCACTAAACAAATCAGTCAGGAAAAATCGATTCCTTACGAATCAATTCCTCACTTCCCCCGATCCACGGTGGAATCTCACGCAGGTCAACTGGTATCCGGAAACTTAAATGGAACTCCGATTATCGCAATGGAAGGTCGGTTTCATTTTTATGAAGGGTACTCCATGAAGGAAGTCACCTTTCCTGTCCGAGTGATGAAAGCTTTGGGGGTTGAAACGTTAATCATCACAAATGCCGCGGGAGGAATGAATCCTCACTATCGGCTGGCTGATATCATGATCATCGAAGATCAGATTAATTTAATGGGTGACAACCCACTACGCGGCATCAACGATGATCGACTCGGCGTCCGCTTCCCGGATATGTGTGCCCCCTATGATCACAGCTTAATCAAGCTGGCTGAACAGAAAGCACTGGAACTCCAGATTCGCACTCAGACGGGAGTTTTTGTTGCCGTCGCCGGACCAAACCTGGAAACACGCGCGGAATATCGCATGCTGCGCCAGATGGGTGCGGATTGTGTGGGCATGTCGACTGTCCCGGAATGTATTGTCGCCAATCATGCTTCCATGAAAGTTCTGGGGCTTTCTGTAGTGACAGATCTCTGCCTGCCAGACGCTCTGGAGCCTGTTGAGATCAGCAAAATCCTGAAAGTTGCTGCAGATGGTGGGAAGAAACTGGCTCAACTTATCCCGCAGATCATCGCGGAATTGTAAGCAATACTTTCTGCACGAGCTTGTCCTGGAACCTCTGAGCAGATTATTTTCTCTTCGAGTGATATTCCAGATACCAGTCGACAAATCGATCAATGCCCTCTTCAATCGAGGTCGAGGGAGTAAATCCGATTGCCTGCTGAAGCTCTGAAATATCCGCGTAAGTTTCCAGAACATCTCCTGGCTGCATGGGATAGTTTTCTCGAATCGCGGTCTTGCCGATTCTCTGTTCTATCACATCAATCAGTCGGGCAATACCAACAGGCTGATGGTTCCCGATATTATACAACCGATAAGGAGCAACAGCCACTGCATCTGACACAGACTCTGTTCGCCGAGGGATCTGTTCCAGAACTCCCAGCACTCCACTTACGATATCATCAACGTAGGTAAAATCCCGTTTGAGATTTCCATGGTTGAACACCTTAATGGGCGTCCCTTCCAGAATTGCTTTGGTAAAGAGATAAACGGCCATATCAGGACGCCCCCAGGGACCGTAGACTGTGAAAAATCGCAATCCGGTTGTAGGCAAATCATACAGATGGCTGTAACTGTGGGCAATCAGTTCATCAGCCCGTTTCGTCGCAGCATACAGACTGACGGGGTGATCTACGGTGTCATGAATCGAATAGGGAATCTTCCGATTCGCTCCATACACAGAACTGGATGAAGCATAGACAACGTGTTCAATCTCTTTCAGGCGACACTGCTCCAGCAGATTCACAAAGCCCAGCACGTTGCTCTGAACATACTCCAGTGGTTTGAGCAGGGAGTTCCTGACTCCTACTTCGGCTGCCAGATGAATCACCTTTTGAAAAGCATTCCCGTTAAACAGACGGGAAAGACATTCGACATCGGTGATATCTGCTTCATGAAAATCGAACGTCGGGTATTGCCGTAATTCTGCCAGGCGATCACGTTTCAAGCCGACATCATAATGACTGTTAAGATTATCAATGCCCGTCACACGATGCCCTTGTGATAGCAGGCGTGCTGCGACATGAAATCCAATGAAACCAGCTGCCCCCGTCACCAGAATATGGTTCATGACGATTCCTGTTGCATCAGATTCCGATAGTACTCAACGGTCCTGGCCAGACCTTCCTGCAAAGAGACCTCAGGCTCCCAGTCCAGAAACTTCCGAGCTTTAGTAATGTCGGGACAACGCTGTTTGGGATCATCGGTCGGCAACGGTTCATGAATCAGTTCCGATTCAGAATCGACTGAGCTCAATACAGCCTGTGCCAGTTCCAGCATACTGTTCTCGACCGGATTTCCCAGGTTCACCGGACCGGTTGTTTCATCCTGCTGCATCATTCTCAGGAAACCTTCGATCAGGTCATCGACATAGCAGAAAGAGCGGGTCTGTTGACCATCTCCATAAATCGTCAGTGGTTCTCCCCGCAGTGCCTGATTGATGAAATTCGAGATCACTCGACCATCATTGGGATCCATCCGTGGCCCATAGGTGTTGAAAATTCTTACAATTCGAATCGGTACCTGATGTGCCTGATGGTAATTGATACACAACGATTCTGCCAGCCGTTTGCCTTCATCGTAACAGCTGCGCGGGCCCAGGGGATTGACGTTCCCCCAATACTCTTCTACCTGTGGATGTACATCCGGATCACCATAGACTTCAGATGTCGATGCATGCAGTACCTTGGCGGAACAGCGTTTTGCAAGTCCCAGTACATTCACCATCCCAACGCTGGATGTCTTGATTGTTTTGATGGGATTGTATTGGTAGGCAACCGGAGACGCCGGACAGGCAAGATTGTAGATCTCGCTGACTTCCAGATAAAAAGGGTGAACGATGTCATGCCGGATCAATTCAAACCGGGGATGCCCAATCAGATGAGCAATATTTCGTTTGCTCCCAGAAAAGAAATTATCGAGGCAGATGACGTCCCGGCCCTGTTCAATCAGTCGGTCACATAAATGACTTCCCAGAAACCCGGCCCCGCCAGTTACTAAAACAGAGTTCACCAATCATTCCTTTATGAAAATCCAGCCAAGCTGATCAAGGACGACTCCCTTGAATGACTGTAGCGATATATCGCCAGTGTACTTAAACAGAACGAGAAACACGAGAATAGAAATCCGTTTCCAATCTGGAATTCTACGGAATTCATTCGAGAAACAGGAGGGATGTATTAAAACAGGATCTGAGGTGACGAAAGATTGTGGTCAAAACCGGGCTTACGAAGCGTTACGTTCTGCCATTTCTTTTGAAGTTACTTTATCCACAGCCTGGCTGAGCAATTGCTTATCCTGTTCAATTTCAAAATCGGTACGCTTCAATAATTCAGCGTATGCTTCGTCAACTTTCTGAAGCTCCAGCGGAAGATTGATTTTAGACTGCAACTCTGACAGGCTTGTTGCCAGCTGATGAAAAGAGCGGGAGAGAATCACCCATTCAGACCCCAGTCGCGCATGCGCACTCAATACCAGTCGACCCGATACGAGCCCCTGATCCATTGTAGAAATACCACCAATACCGAAAGGAATACCAGCTCGTCTGCAAATACCAGACATCTGATCCACAGTTCCATTCGACATCAGTTCAAACATGAATTTCAACTCCATATCGAGATGTAAATCATTCAAACCAATATGAATCTGTGAGACATCAGGCAGCTGAACAATTTGGTCGAGCTGATTCATTGCTCCGATCGTTTCTACCAGAGGAACCACTCTGGCACGTGAGTTGACTCGATCGCAGAACCATTCAATTTCTTCAAGCGAACGGAACATCGGCAGCATCAGTGCATCAGCTCCCTGATCCAGTGCACTCTCAATCTCGACAGACGATTGAGGATTCAGAGGATTTAAGCGAACCAGAACTTCAGCATTTTTGACAGCATCCTTGACGCGTGAAATGTTTTCTACTTTATGATGCGAAATCACCGTATCCCTGCCCCCCTGACGCTCGACTTTTCCCAATAACTCGAGGTCAATGAAGATACAATGCACGCCACACTGGTCGACGTATGTTGCAATCTCAGGGCAATCAGTGATAAATAAATACTTCATTATAAAGACAACTTCCCGTTCAAACTCGGCAAGTGATTCTTCAGGATCAATAAAACAGCCCCAAAACAAAGCCCCCCCAGTCCCGCAGAGCATATAAACAATTGGACATGATCCGAAACTAGATTTACTATCATAGTAGAAATTGAGATCCCTGAGAATGTCAGAAAGACCAAGGCTGAATAATGTTTCAAATCAATGCCTTGTATTACAGATACCTCAAATTTTATATACAAAGAAATAGTCAGTCCCAGAAAATGTAACCAGCTGGTTAAAACAAACGCCAGCATCACCCCCGACATCCCCCAAAGCTCTCGCAAGCCCAGCGAAAGCAGGATGAGACAGACCAGTGAAACACAACTGATTTTAAAAGGAGTGATCGTTTCATGTCTGGCATAAAAGACATTCATTGTCAAAATAGATAAAAACAGGGCTGGCATCGACAGGACAGCAATCTGCAGCAGTTTCGCGGTAGCAGCCACGTCCGAATCTGAAAATTGACCCCGTTGAAACAACAGTGAAACGACCGGTTCAGCACTTACATAAACCGCTATGCCTGCAGGAATTGAAATTAATAAGATCAAGCCGGCTGTCTGACTGACAATTCGCGCCCCCGTATCCAGGTCCCCCGCCGCGAAAACCCGACTCAATCTGGGAAAAATAACCATTGAGATCACAGCGCCTATCAATCCTCGTGGCAGTTCCACCAGTTTTTGTGAATATTCAAACAGGCTGATCCCCCCTTCATACATTGAAGCAAAAGATCGTGACACAACTGGAAAAGCAACGACCAGACCAATTGCTGCGAGTGCCTGAAAGTAGTTTACCATCAATTTACGGTTCAAGAAACTCAAGCGAAAGAAAGAGTGAAAGGCTCCTTTCAGATCAGTTACAAAATAACAACAGAAAAGTTGAGTCAGTAACCGGAAAGCACTTGCCGCTACTACAGCCCAGGCGAGTATTTCAATTTGTCCTGGTGTCACCCAGAGGAAAATTACCAAAATCAGTACAAGATTAAAAAACAGGTTTCCATACGCGGGAATCACAGGTTTATGATGCCCCTGCAGAACGGCAGAAGTGACCGCAGTCACAGCGCTGACAGGAAACGCAAGCAATACAATTGAAATCAGTTTACTGGCTTCATTAATCTGAGCTGTTGTAAACCCGGAAGCAAGCAGTGAAGTAAACCATGTCCCTCCCATTATCAGCAGGAAAGTCAGGGCACTGGCCAGAATAGCAACTACAAAGAAACTCTGTACAATCAATTGACTGGCAGATTGTTCTGAAACTTCTTCACTGCAACGATGCATTTCTGGTATCAGCACTACTCCTAGAGCGCCCCCCACGAGCATGGCATTGAGAATATCTGGGACAGAAATGACGAGAATGGCAAGATCGTTTGCATGGGTAACACCGAGCACTGTTGCAAGGCCCAGGATGCGCAACAGGCCTGTCATTCGCCCCAGCAGCATTGCCAGCGCTACTAACATCGCTGAAAGTGATGTGGCTCGTTGTGTCATGCTCGTTACAAACTCGTTGAAAAAATACTCTGCTTAGAATTCAAGTCACATCCCCCTCGTACACTCTATGTTGAAATACCGAAGATTCTGTCCAATCCAGGTCGGACCATTTTCGAGTTGTCGTATTTCCAGCCAGCAGACAGGAAACCAGTTATTTCACTTTTTCGTAACAAATCCGTTCTTCATCAGCCGGTCCTGACTCAGTGATATTGCCTGATCCCATCCTCGCTATAAGATGCTAGTCCGTTTCTAAGAGTCATCGCCTTGCTGCCGGAAAAATAAATCATTTACCGAATTAAGCCGCTTCTCGGGAAGACTCTTCCTGAGACGGGTGATTCGTCATGGATTTCAGAGGCTCATTCTGTTGAGTCTCTTTGATTCCTGTAACACCTCCCGCCAGAGTCAAACCTACCAGATAGCCAAACAGACATCCTTCAGTCGTGTCCAGCATCAGGGAATTCACCATACAGACAAACAGATAAACTGCAAGAACGGCCTGTCCCAGCGCCTGATCAATACCTGTGAGACCACGGGTTGTCTGCCAGCTTACCCAGAAGAAAGCCAGAAAGAGTCCCACACCAATGATGCCATTCTGGACCAGTAACATCACATATTCATTATGCGGATTCTCGGTAACAAGCTGGCCTTTCTGTTTCATCAGTTCGCGATATTTCATGGCAAAACTTCCAATACCAGAGCCCAGCAGAGGACTTGATTTGGCAATCTGAAGACCGTTTCCATAAAACTCCAGTCGCAGGTCAACTGAGCTGCGACTCTTATTTGAAATGCGATATTCTTTTATTTCTTTTACGACTTGATCAATCCGCTTATGAAATCGTTCCGAGTGATGATACGTCACGATTCCGATCAGCCCCACACAGACGGCAGCAGGCAGAATTCCTTTCACTCCCAGCTTTTGATACATGAGCAGACCGATCAGAATCACCAGAGCCAGATATCCGGAGCGTCCTGGAACGACTGCGAGAATATCATAAGCTGCGATGACCGCGATCAGTGCATAAGGCCAGCGTCTGGATGGCTGTTCCAGAAATTTCCACAGAGAAAGATAGACCAGAAATGACATCAGGATATTTTGCGTGATCCGGTTCTTGAAGATCGCGTTATCCATCAGACGTACCGAATTATCAATCGAAAAAATCCAGCAGAGCAGCGAGGCGATCAAGGTGATGATCATTGCCAGCTCGAACATCTGTATTCCACGCAATCGCGCACGAGGATCCATAAAAAACGTCAGGTAGATCGGCATCATCAGAAACTGTCGATACTTGAATAAATTTCGGGACGCTAACGATAATAACTCAGGCGTGTATAGCAAACTACATGCGAGACAGCAGAACAGAATCACCGAAATCGTGACAATGCGGTATTTCTTAAAACAGGCGAATGTGACTCGATATTGCCCGGAGAGTCCCCAGCAGATAAAAATCCCCAGATTACAGACGGATGTCAAACTGGTTGAAACCGGAATTGTAAATCCAGTAATAATCGCCAGCACCACGCCGATCTGGAATACCAGGTCCTGAAATCGAGATCGATTAAGGTACCCGAAATCACCTGTATCAATTTGGGTTGAGGTACCCTCAAAAATATGCATGAGATCCATTCCAGTATTAGAAAGAGGCTTTCGACCTCGAAGTCAAATCATCTGAGGTAAGAGATGATTTCCACTCTCCTTCCCTTTCCGATAAAGACGTTATTTCAGGTGTTCAATAGCATGAATGCTGCTCCATTGCGATAGTAATTTCTCACAGGCAGAATTTGAAGAAATCAGAGTGAGGCCCTCTGATCACGTTAATTGTGCAACCGCACACCATTTCAAATTGGTTAATCCATAAAAAATCACTTTGAAAATGAACCGATCTTCAATTACTACCATCACAGGTAACAACTTTCTGTAGTGTTCGACATACGATTTTGAAATCGAGCCACAGGCTGCATTGCTCTACATATTTGATGTCAAATTCAATCACAGCAGCCTGTGACAATGTACTACGTCCGGAAACCTGGGCCAGCCCCGAGATACCAGGCCGCACACTCGACCGCATCCCCCGGCTTTTAGGGGATGCATCTTTCAATTCAAATCCAATATAGGGGCGAGGTCCTATCAAACTCATTTCCCCTCGAAATACATTCAGCAACTGAGGCAACTCATCCAGGCTGGTCTTGCGGATCAACTTACCTACAGGAGTGATGCGGGAGTCATTGACTGTCGTAAATTGAGAACCTGTTTTTTCAGAACCTGAACGCATCGACCGAAATTTCAGAATTAAGAATGGGTTTTCATTTACTCCCAGCCGTTCCTGCCTGAAAAAGACCGGGCCCGGTGATGTGAACTTAATCAGACAGGCAATCAGTAGAAACACGGGAGACAAAATAACGAGTGCCAGACCGCTGAACACCAGATCAAAGGGGCGCTTCAGAAAATAGCCAGATTTGACACCGGTCTCTGCTGCAGCTTGATATTGAGCCATCAGCTGAGGATCAAAGTGCGGCCCTCCCTGACTGAGTTTGGGTTTTTCAGTCGATTGTTGAGACAGTTTAAAATCGTCCATGATTCTCACTTATCCGGATTAACGATATTACACATGCTAAGTTCAGGCAGCGATCGATGCACCTGTTCCCAGCTCGACCGAGCTGTTGACTCCCAGTTCGGAAAAAGTTGGTGCATGATCAAACGACTGATCAATAAAGGTACGTTGCCACAGTTCCAGAGCCAGTAGCGCCCGAATCACACGCGTATGATTGACCTTTTCATTCTGATGCTCATCAATCATTTCCCGAAGCCGTTCCGGCTGAAACATTCTTCGTTCCAGCGATCGCTCTGACAGCAGAACCTCTTTAACAAAGGGAGATAATTCGCGCTTAAACCATTCTCCGATTGGTACTGTAAACATCTGTTTTTTTCGATAGATAATCTTCTCAGGCAGGATTGATTTGCAGGCGTTCTTGAGAATTGATTTTGTAACACCATTTCGCAATTTCAAGGAGCCTGGTATGCGAAACGCCAGATCGACCATCCGATAATCCAGATAAGGCGCGCGCGGTTCCAGAGAAACCGCCATTGCCATTTTATCGGGTTTCACCAGATTATTACCTGGCAGTAGCATTCGGGTATCAAGGGCCAGTGCCTGACTAATGGGGTCCAGGTGACGGAATTCCTGCAAATGGGACCTGGCGAAACGGCTTGAATCTACTCCCGCCAGCTCTTGCCTGGCAGATGATGAATAAAGTTTTTGCTTGTCAGCCGGTTCTAACAGGCTGATCGCACTGATGTAAGCAGATTCAATTTGCTCACGCGGAAGTGTCAGATCCTGATTCGCAAAAAAGTTACGATGAACGTCGTAGCCGGCAAACAGCTCATCGCCTCCATCACCGGTCAGAACGACTTTGACTGATTTCCGCGCCAGTTGACTGACCCGATAAGTAGGCATGAACGAAACGTCGCCATGGGGCTGATCATTGTGGTATAAGGTCAAAGGCCAGACTGATGTTAAATTCGGGCTCAGGACTTCGCACGTGTGACGGGTCTGAAATAAGTCGGCCAGTTCCTGTGCATAATGCGATTCATCAAAACGAGGATCATCAAACCCGATACAAAATGTCTGGACAGGATGGGGCAGTTCACGACTCATCAGCGAAACCACAGAGGAACTGTCAATTCCGCCAGATAAAAAGGCTCCCAGAGGCACATCTGCCCGCAAACGAATTTGAACCGCGGCCTTTAATGTCTCGATAATTTCTTCGCTCCAGGACTCTTCTGTACGAGACTCAACCGGTCTGACTGCCAGGTCCCACCATCGTCGCTGCTCAGTTCCCTGCGGACTGATCTTCAGCATCTGTCCGGGCATCAGATGTGTAATCTTCTTGTAAAGCGTAATGGGTGGCGGTACGAAATTATAAGTGAGATAGGCATCGAAGCCTTCCCAGTTCATCTCGGCTTTCACACCCATCGCAAACAGTGATTTGATTTCTGAAGCGAACAGCAGACGCGTTCCATCGTCATACAGGTAAAGAGGTTTCTGCCCGATACGATCGCGGTACAACAACAGTGTCTGCTTTCTCAAATCGAGAATCGCAATCGCGAACATCCCATTGAGCTGTTTGACAAAATCTTCGCCATCCCGTTCATACAGACGAAGAATGACCTCGGTATCGCAGTTAGTTTTGCAACCTAATCCCTGGGCCAGTTCTTTGAAGTTATAAATCTCGCCGTTCTGGACAACGACAACCTGCCCGTCATCGGAAAACATGGGCTGATGGCCGCCAGACAGATCCAGAATCGACAGCCGCTGATTGCCGACCAGCATTCCCTGCGTTTCAAACCAGCCCCGATCATCGGGCCCCCGATGTCGCATCCGATCGCAGGCCCGTTCTGCGAGATCGGATCCCCAGGGGCGCTGCTGACGATCAAATCCGCCAATGATTCCACACATTTCGGTTCCTTCCGTTCCCCGGTGGGGAAGACTTCACGGGCATTCCCTGCCCGATTCTCCAGCAGCCGTTAAATCATGCTGCCTTTCTGACTTTATCCAGTTTTTCCATCACAGAACTGGGTAAAAGATTCTGTAGATAGATTTTCAGATGTCGACGGCGCACCAGTTTCTTTGTAATTGATTTACCTCGACGGATCTGTGCTTCATCCGGAGAAAATTTCACATCTTTTTCTTTGACGGTGATCCAGCTGGGATATTGACAGTGAATGGTCTCCTCCGTTTTTCCGGTCACCATCAGTTCTCCCCCCGTCTGCCGAATAAACTCATTCACGGACTGCATCACTAAAGGCCAGTTTTCGTGATAATCATCACCGGCCATCACGCCGCCCACTTTTAATTTCTGATACCATTGATACATGGTTTCGCCCCCTTCTTCTCCGGAGTGGGCATAACCGTCCACGTAAATGAAATCAAACGTGTGATCATCAAAAAGATCCAAAGCTTCCGCGAAAGTCATTCTCAATAATTTATAGGGAGCAAACAGTCCGACTTTCTTCAATGCCCCTTTGTATTCTTCGGTGTCGTGCGTGTCCGCATACATATCTACGCCAAAGAAGGTTGAGAACTTGCCCGACTGAATCATCCGCTCCGAAAAGATCCCCTGAGCAACTCCCAGTTCAATGCCTGTGTTGTCAGTCCCCTTTAGAAACTGAACTACATCCTGTCTATGAAAGTCTTCCAGCAGCTTAATGTCCGGCATCTCTATTCCCCCCATCCTTTTGAAGAAACAGGTCGCATTGAAAAAACAACCAGAGGTGGCCTGAACCAATCAGTTCCCCCCTCGATTGTCAACAGCTTAAATCGTTTTCTGCGAGCCTGTAGATTTCACGATCGCAGATTTTGTATTATTTGCAGGAGCGGTAAAATAAGCGATTTTGGTTTTTCGGGAAAGACCAGATTGAGAACGACAACTTGCTCTGTAGTAACGCTTTATTTTCCTCCGCTCCCACTGGTTGGTCTTGACGTAATTCCTGAATTCCATGTCTAATACCTCCGCAAAAGACCACCCGATTTCCCATATCCACTATCGTGCCTCGAACCTGATTGCCACCGATGTTCTCATCACAGTCACCACAGAATACCAGGACTGTAAAGCATGTAATGGCCACATGTTATGGCGGAGGACATGTCCAGATGCTGATTCCTGTGCTGCAGGAACTAAAGGCTCAGGGCTGCCGGATTTCAGTACTCGGCTTGACTACAGCTACGGAACCGCTGAGGGCCACCGGCTTTGAACCAATCGGTTTCCGACATCTTCTGACTTCGGATGATGAATGTGCCCGCCGACATGGCATTCGGCTGGCAGAAGAAATGCACGCCGATGGAAAATCGGTCCCTCTGGAAGAAACCATTGCCTATCTGGGACTCTCCTATGCGGACCTGGAAGAGAGAATCGGTACGGAAAATGCTAAACAGCTCTATCGGGTACAAGGCCGTCGTGCGTTTCTTCCCCTCAATCCAATCAGACGTCTGTTTGATCAATTGAAGCCGGATGCCCTGCTGACGACGAATTCTCCCCGTGCGGAACTGGCATCAGTCAAAGTAGCACAGGAACGAGGAATCCCCGCAATCAGCATGGTCAGTCTGTTTGGACTGCAGATCGCCGACATTATTGCAGACCGGGTCTGCATTCCATTTGAAGCGACCATTCCTCAATTAACGGCACGAGGCGTCGATCCTCGTACGCTCGTCATCACCGGCCACCCCAGTTTCGACTGTGCTGCAGATGTTCTGCATCAGGAATCGGTTGGTATCGAATGGCGTATCAGGAAGTCAATTAAGAACGACACTCCACTGGCCCTCTATGCAATGCAACCTGGTATCGACGACCAGAGTACCCTGGTTGAAGCCAGCCTGCTGCAGGCGATCAAACAAAACCCGCAGCTTCGAATAGCAGTCCGCAAACATCCCAATCATCGTGACGCTGATGCGCAGAAAGTGATCGACCAGTTGGGGTCGGCAGCTTTGAATGCCTCCGACGACTCACTGGGTACGGTCTTACACGCTTGTGATGTACTGGTCACTCATCACTCCACAGTGGGAATCAAGGCCGCATTAATTGGAAAGCAGGTCGCTTTTTTTAATCTGGAAAATGACATCAGCGTTTATGGTCTTCCCCTGCATGAATATGACTGGGCTTCGTTTTCGACAACAGTCGATGCGGGAGCCCGTGCACTGGCATCGATCAAACGGGAACCTCTAGAACTACAACAGAAGCGGGGAAGTCAGATTCGCCAGACATGGAACTGCGATGGTCGATCACATTACCGAATCGCTGAAACGGTCCTTCAATCACTTAACGCGCCAGCGAAAAATGATGCCGCCTGATTATTCAGGAAACGGTAATAACTGGAGCGTTTTCAACACTTCCGTTACCCTGTTTACAATCTTTGAAAACATCGCAGCCCCCTTCTGGGCCGATGCCAGATCCGGTCGCCCTGTCGCTCCCTGTGAGGTTCGCTGAAACATGTCGTTGCAGAGATAAACGCCTTCCAGCATATCCAGCTTGTAGTCGTCAAAATTCATCAGCTGTGACTCGTCTACCAGTTCGGGCCGCAGATGCATAATCAAAGAAGTTTCTGCTTCGCAGGCATGACCAACGGTTTTACACTTTCCTTCCAGCTGGGATGCGATTTCATCCTCCGCAATGGACCAGTAAGAAGCCGCCATCAGCCTGGTGTTGGGATAATCAATCTGCAAACGCCGCAAAGAAATCTGCATCGGACCAATATTTCCCCCATGCCCATTCAGAATCAGAATTCGGCGAAATCCGTCACCAAGCAGTGACTCACAGATTTCACAGAGCAGAGTCTCATAGTTCTCCACACGAGACGTTAACGTCGCTCCCCAGCGCAGATGATGCTGGCTGGCACCGAGCCAGAGAGTCGGCAACAACAGAACCGAATCCGGGAGATTTGCTTCAACCGCTTCTGCGACGGCGGTGCAGATAATGTGATCCGTGCCCGTCGGCATATGGGGGCCATGTTGCTCGACGGCGGCGATCGGGAGAACAACCAGCGTATCTTCACGGGATACATTTTTAAGCGCGAGGGCATTCATTTCTGCATATTTCATGAGATCTTTACTCTCCGGCATCCGGGGGATTTTTGAAATTTCCGTGGATCACATTCCAATAGGTGAGCGATGCTTCAGCTGCATCTGACTTCTTCTTCGCAGTCGGCAGACTCACGATCAAGCCAATCAACATGGTCAGGCCAAATCCGATCGGCCAGAACCAGACTGAAAACCAGTCTGCTGCAAGGTACATCAGCGCAATTGTAATCAATGCCCCGGAAAGCGCCCCTGTCATGACCCCCGCGGTGGTTGAGTTTTTAAAAAACAGCGCCAGGATAAAGACGGCCAGTAATGGTCCCCCAAAACCGGCAGTCATTTTTTTTCCAATGGCAAACACATCACCCATCTCACCGACATTGCAGGCCAGGAAGATCGAAAGGATTCCAATCAGCACCACCAGTCCCCGGTCCTGTAACATTTCGATCATATTATTTTTCGGTTTCCAATGCGCGAAATGACGATCGCGGAAATCAACCATCAGCGCAGTGGTTACAGAATGAATTCCCGAGTCGATACTGGACATCACCGCCGCCATCAGTGCCACTAGAAATAAACCAACCACACCGGGTGGAAAATGGAGTCGGACATATTGTGGCAGCGCTTCATCCTGTTTATTTAAAGCCCGGATATCCTCTGCCACATATTGGGGATAGGATTCATAATATTCAGGGACCGTCATTCCGTCTCCCGATCTCCAGTCGGGGAGTTCTCCATTCAGTTCGGTTGCCAGTACCGAAACAATTTCTTCGGGAAACTGCTGATAATGCGAATACAGGCCGACTCCAATTGCCAGTAACCCTGGGACGACGATCCACATCCCCAGGATATTAATCGAGAATCCGATCTGGGATGTTTTTTCTGAGCGGGCAGAGATATAACGCTGGACGGCAACCTGATCTGCACCAAATGCAGACAGGCCTTCCAGAAACAAGCCAATCAGCAGAGCCCAGCTGCCATATTCCAAAGTCATCGAAGGGGTAAAATCAATCAGGACATTTTCGCGACCTTCAAAATAGGTCGAGATCATCCCGGACACGCCCCCCTCTGTCTGGGAAAGAATCAATCCCAGTGTCAATAAGATCGTCAGGCTGAAGATAAAAAACTGTAGAACGTCAGTCCACATGACTGCTCGCAATCCACCGAGCATCGTATAAAAAATCGAAACGACGCCCAATACAATGATCACCGTTACCTGGTCGACCTGCATGACATTCGCCAGTACAACGGAAGCGGCATAAGTTGCAGAAGCCATCCAGCCAATCCGCAGAAAAATAAACAGACCACTGGCCAGAGAACGTACGGAAACGTGATAACGTCGTTCCAGATATTCATACGCCGTTTGACATTTCAGCCGTGCATATACGGGAATAAATACCCAGAGCACCAGGGGAGCCATCAATGAAATGGCAATCAGAAACAGACTGATTCGAAGTCCGCTCCCGTACGCAATCGAAGGGTACATGACAAAACTGTTCGCGGAAAACAGAGTCGCCATCACACTCAATCCCACAGGCAGCCAACCCATGGAATTCCCGGCAGCAAAAAACTCCTGACGCGACTGATTTCGGCCAAAATATATGCCCAGTGCAACCGAAAACAGAAGATAGACGAAAATGACACCGTAATCGAGCGAATGCATCTTGCAGTCAGTTCTAAAAGAAATATTAAAATGCTGCAGTGAATCTTCTCGCTGCAGCAGAGTTATCGAAATTGTTCAAAGTTCGCCGAGCAAAGCCTTAATGCGTTGCGTTTTCATCAAAACGAAATGCCGGTTTACCAGTAAATGTGGTTGAGGTGATCGTGGGACAGATCTTCTTCTCAATATGTTCAACCACCAGATCGGTACCACGAAAATGACTGATGGGGGGATCATTCTGCTGAAACAGGGAATCAGTCAGGTCACGGCAGAGAACCACATTTTTTCCCTGATACACCATCTGCCGTAACCCGAACGGTCGCCCACAGACGCAGAGATTGGTGTGGACTCCCATCAGTACGACTTTGTCGATGCCCCGTACTTCCAGCAGATTGAAAATTTCCTGGCCGTTATCGCTGATGGCGTCTTCGTCGGCAATTTCGATTGTGTTAATCTGTCGAGTCCAGGGAATCTTCTCCCCTTTCCAGTGACGAAGCCCGGTTTCATCGGGTTCCCAGCCTTTGCAGTTTACTTTGCAGCCGCAACCGCCTGCTCGAACAAACGGCAGCGGTGCTCCTTCTTTTTCATCATTCCAGTATTTCCACTTAAAATCGAGCGGTGCTTCTGCGAAGGGAGCCTCAATGGCGCGTTGACGTTGAGGAGTCCCCGCATAAAAATTCATGCGACCACTGGGAGCATGGATAATGAAAACACCTTTTTCACGGGCCGCCTTCAGAGTTTCATTCATCGCGGGAGCCATCTCGGCAACCCGTTTGGCCGCCTGCTTGCAGGTATGATCATCCCACATATCGCAGACAATAATTGCGGTCTGCTCAGGTTTCCAATAGACAGCCTCTTTCACTGGTCGAAATTTACCAGATTCATCTTCGACCCGTTTCTGCAGAACCACCGGAAATAATTTCGATTTACCAGGTGCAGCAGTCCATCCCGTACCACAGAGGTGGAAAAACAGAACCAATATGAAGCATCCAGCTGGAATTCTCATAGACTTTGAACAGAGCCAACTCAAGATCATGTTTTTTCTTTCGTTTGACAAACGGAAATCGACTGAGCAGGTAGAAATCTACCCATATCATATCAAACCGCGTCCATATAAAAAGGAAAGCTAAGAAATCTCAAGGTATTTCAAACCAAAGTCGCGGTACAGATTCTGAATATTTTTCAGACAAAAAACGAACGTCGCTGTTTTCTATCAATGAGACATATCAGGCAGCACCATTTTGAATGGGCAAGTCGAATAAAAAAGACGTAATCATTCGATGATCAAAAAACATGTGCACACAAAACAAAGCAGTTAAAAGCAAGGTGTCAGTCTACTCAAGCGGTGAAGAGTCGCTGATGGACGTTTCACAGTCCCGCCGTCACCAGATTTTTCTTCCACTGCTGAAATGGTTTGTGCTCCAGGGAATTACACCCAACCATCTGACCGGCTTGTCATTGCTCTGTGGAATCGGTTTCTGTTTTTTAATTGGTCTTCATCAGATCTGGAGTGCGCCAGCAGCTTTAACGCTGTTGTTATTACATGTTTTGTTGGATGGGATTGATGGCCCCCTGGCTCGTTACCTGGGAACAGCCGGGAATCGGGGCTCATTCACAGATACAACCGCAGATCAACTGGTGGTTACTTTTTCTACTATTGCCCTGATTCATATTGGCATGGTAACAGCCATTGCCGGTGGGCTATACCTGTTTTTCTATACCGTGGTAGTCGTCTTTGCCATGATCCGCAGTTCCCTGGCAATTCCGTACAGCTGGCTCGTGCGGCCTCGTTTAATTGTGTATGCGTGGATTCCCATTGATTTTTATTTTCTGCCGGGAACATTATCCGTTCTGCTCTGGATCTGCATCGGACTCCTGGGATGGAAATCACTGACTGGCTTCTTCAAAATTCGAAAAACACTATAATTCAGATTAGCGCTCACAATTTTTTATAACAGTTGATCGATTATTCTTTAATTTTGATCTCGAATGCATTTTCGCCGGCTTTTACCTGAAAAGTCTGGGTGATTTCAGCGGGCACCTCAGATTGTGATTCACTCATTCTGGGATAGTAGGTAACCCGGTATTCACCTGCACGCGCCCCATCGATTCGCTGCCCTTCAATCAACGAAAACAATTGAAAACTTCCGTCAGCTTGAATTTCTGCCTGAGAAGTCTGCTCTGCGTCAGTTGGCGACTGAAAAACAATCATTCCTCCCTTTACTGGGGCATCGGTCTTATCTTTTACAATCCCCTTCACTACAAAAGTCTCAGGCAGAGGTTGGGAGTTCTCACCACACCCGCTCAGTACAAGTAAGCCGCAGAGCAAAACGAGAAAGATCCTGATTCGCGTCAGGTTCAGTCTATCTTTCATGAATGACATTAAACTCCTCTGGATGAAACACTTCAGACAAGATTGAAGAAAACGTCTGCACCATCTTACGAATTTCAGATTCCTCGGAGGCACTTTCGAAAAACGGGATACTGGCTAGAATTCTCCCAATGTTTGTCCGTCTGTGGGATTACAAAGATTTGCCCATAATCCTGCATCAACACTTCCCCCAATCATTCGGACACTGCCGTCCCCCAGGCAAACATGGATACCACCAGCGTGAGGTGACTGAACGCGACGGGATTCGCAACCGTTGATCCAGTCGGGCAGAATTTGAGGTGTCAGGCAGGTTGTATAACCTGTTGAGCCTGGTGTCTGGCTGTACTGATTAATACAAAAGACCGGACGCCAGACACTATTGGAATCAGACCAGAGATTTCCATAGGTCGAAGATGAATTGGGGATTCCGCTCGTACCACAGGTTCCGTAACGTTCAGAAAAAACGACTGTATTGGAACTGCCATCGGTAAAAGTTGCCATTGTCGAGTTCCCTTCCAGTCGTTCGGCCGTTGTCGATTTGGTAGGATTACCAAAAAAGTTATAATTTGCAGCATAGTTTCCAACGGCCCACCCATTGGCGCCACCATTTGTCGTCGCTCCTTTATTATTGGGGGAAGAGACTTCAGAAGGGCATAAGTAGGTGGGAACAGGGTGAGCATAAACTGTAGCACCACCGACTATGGTACCTACATTATTTTTTGCTGCGATGTAGAGCGGACCTTGATCAACATACGGCAATAACCAGTTGAAGACAGTAAATCCGACTGCATCCTGGTAGGGACCGGTTTTCGTGATACTCGACGGTGATGCAGGCGCTACCAGAGGAGGGAATTTTTGATATGTGTCGTAGATATTGTGAAACGCTAATCCAATCTGCTTGAGATTATTCTTACACTGATTTCGTCGCGCCGCAGCCCGAGCCTGTTGCACTGCCGGCAGGAGTAAAGCAATCAGTAAGGCAATAATTGCAATCACTACCAGCAATTCGATGAGCGTGAATCCTCCCCGCTTACCGCTTTTTCTCAGCGGTCTGGAAAAGCTGATCTGGGAGTTACTATGTTGCTGCATTGTTACCCTCTAACAGAAGACAGGGAGCGCAACTGAAACTTGACTGAGAACTCATCTAAAAAAAGTGCGTCTTTATAGTAACAAATCGCACCAGTAATCGCTTATACGTTTTCGAAATATTTCAGCAAGTTTCACTGACTTCAGTTTTCCGGCAGCATCTTCAGATCCTGGAAGATATGCATACATTACAATTGATAAGCGAAAATTGAAGTGTCATTATGAATCAGACATCAAGAAAGAATGAGGACGTAAAAAAACCCCTTATCTCAAAGAGACAAGGGGTTTTAAAAATATCCGGCAATACCTACTTTCGCACTGGTGGGCACTATCATCGGCTCTGTGAGCTTAACTGTCGTGTTCGGAATGGGAACGCGTGTGGCCTCACAGATATGGTCACCGGAATTGACA
>JAGQQP010000898.1 GCA_020426085.1 Planctomycetaceae bacterium
CCCACTGGCTGGGGAAGCTGGTCAACAGCGAACGTCTGCAGTGTCGTCTCTGGACGGTCTGTTATGTGGTCGTGCTGATGTTAATTTTTGTGGCGGTTCTGCTTCCCCATCCACGATTTTTTCAGCCCTGGGCGTCTGTTGATTCACAGAATGCCTCTACGATCGTCAGTATTGAAATGCAGGCGGGACGCGTTCTGTTTTTTATCTGGCTGGCGGGAACCACAATGTCCCTGCTGGTGTTCATGTATCGGGCGTTTCAGGTCAATCAGTTTCTGAAAACCTGTCAGAGTGTCGATCTGCAACAGTATGAATTTGCAGAGAATCTCCAGGTGTTGAACGGGGATCATGTCAGTAATCCCAAATCCCGGGTCAAACTCTTATCCAGCAATCGTCTGAAAACGCCATTCTGTTCTCAGTTTCATCGACCTTACATCGTGGTGCCGGAATATTTACTGGAATTCGAAACGCAGAAAATCAATTTCATTCTGCGTCACGAACTTGAACATCTGAAAACGGGACATCCACTGCAGTTATTCCTGCAGCGTGTTGTGGAAACTATTTTCTGGTTTCATCCGATGGTCTGGTGGGCCTCGCAGGAATCATCGCTCACACGTGAATTTGCCTGCGATGAAGCTGCCATTGATTCGCCTCAGGAAATTGCGCAGTACCTGCGAACCTTGCTCACGATTATTGAGTATGGCGCTTCTCAGCAAGATGAATCACCCACACCACTGGCATTCGGTCGCGGGAAAAGCATCATTGCGCATCGTGCACGTCGATTAACGGAGATTGCCAGAAATCATCGGATCTCTCGCCCTTTTGAAATCTCCGGACTGAAGGCATGTTGCAGCCTCGTATTCACTGCAGTTTTGATCGGGATGATCTGGCTGCCCGTTGATGTACTCGCTTCACCCCGTGCCAACTGGTCTCCCTGGCCCACCTGGACAGCCGGTGCCTTACATGACTTTGGTTTTTCCCCCAACGATTTCGACGTCTACAGCCGCCATACCGAACTGCACGAACTGCTGATCGAGCGGGAACCGTTAACAGTCCGCAACAGACCACAGCAGGTTCCCCCGCGCGAATGAGAAAAAAATTTATCGGAAACTACTAAAGGATTAGGAAGACGTGTCCGCCAGAAATGACGGGCCGGGTGTCGTTTCATAAAGTGTAAAAATTTTTAACCTTAATTACTAAAAAATTCGGAATTCAACCTGCTGATTTCATGGATGAGATTACAAAAGGGATGATTGTTTATGTCTAAGTTAGTTTTACCTGCAGATACAGCGTTAAATCTGTCAGGCAACAAAGCAGAGGAAACAGAAGGATCAGCGAATAGCGTCGGAACGGATTCCGGACTGCTGGCGGCGATTCAAAATATCGGAGCATCCTTTCATCACTGGTCGGGACGTTATTCCGTCCTGGTCACGATCTTTGCAATTACACTTGCCTATTTACTCTTATTACGAACTGTGATGGTGATTACCTATACCAGTCTGGATAAGGTGACGCTCTGGCAGGAACTGCAGCTGTTTTTTGTGGGATTCCAGTATGATGTGCTGGTGGCGCTCTGTTTTGTGATCCCCCAGTTAATTCATATCACTCTACTGTCAGAGCAGAGACTGCAGGGGCGGATCAACCGTCTGCTTCTGGATCT
>JAGQQP010000899.1 GCA_020426085.1 Planctomycetaceae bacterium
CATCCAGTAGTTGACAGGAATTGACTTGCTGATTTCCGCTTTATGAATATGTCTTTCGAACAATAATTTATACGCTTTACGGACTGCTTTACATCCCGGGTTGGGAAGCGCTCCTGTATCATTAACAAGCAAAACTTTTTTTATTTGACTTTTATTCGGTAACCCGGCAAAGGCGCCTTTTTTACTGGAAACATCTGCTATGACGGCGTGATTCGTATTGGTTCTTTTCTCATAGACACGCAGAACTTCATCCAGATCACCAAACGCTTTAATCTTTCCATGTTCAAGCAACAGGCCTTTGTTGCAGATCTCACGGATGGTTTGATTGGAATGCGACGCGAAAACCAGCGTTGCCTCATTGACCATCGAATCGAGCTTCTGACGTGCTTTTTGGAAAAAGGCGGCATCCCCTGCACCAATCGCCTCATCAAGCAGGATCGTACTGGCGTCGATGTGCATAGACACGGCAAAAGCAAGTCTGGCGCGCATACCAGCCGAATAAGTCCGCACAGGCAGATGTAAAAAATCCGACAGTTCACTGAACTCAGCAATGCTTTCCGTTTTACTTTTGATTTCGGCGCGACTCATGCCCAGGTACAAGCCTCTCAGAAGGATATTTTCATATCCCGTGGCTTCACCATCCATTCCAAAACTGAGATTCAGCAGAGCTGTGACTTTCCCTTGAGCGGTGACCCGTCCTGATGTGGGGACATATAAGCCTGCCATGACTCGCAACAGGGTCGTCTTGCCTGCGCCGTTATGCCCGATCAGCCCCAGTTTATCCCCAGGCTGTAACGAGAAAGACACGTTATCCAGGGCGCGCAGGGCGTACTTTCCATTTGCTTGTGTTCCCATCATGCCGCCAGTCGCCTGGTCGGCATTCTTATTTTTATTTTCTAATTTCTTAACTTTTTTAGGTACTGGAAAGTCTAAAGTAACTTTTTCTAGTTCAATCATTTCAAATCCAAGTGCTTAAACCCAGAACGGGATTTTAGCCCGCCAGCGGGCGTAGACAGGCAGGGTGATAGCCCAGCCTAGAAGTGTAATAACAAAGGTGACGAGCCAGACCTGTGTACCCGGGTAAGAACCAAGTAAAGGAGCCCGCAGAATCTCAATGAAATAGTAGAAAGGATTCAGAGTAACAAACAGACCACGCACGCCTTGTGCAAGATTGGGATACCAGATAACAGGAGTCACAAAAAATACCAGGCGGATGATGTTGTTGAGCAGATGGTGGATATCACGAAACTTGGCGTTGATTAAACCCAACAGTAATCCGACCCAGGTCCCGTTCAACACAATCAGAATGAATCCAGGAATCGCAAGAAAGATGGCTGGGAAAGGATTGATCTGAAAGACGAGTGCTACAAGAACATACACGATCAGATTGTAGCTGAAAATAATGATATTGCGCCAGATAACACGATAGACATAAACCGGTGGAGGATTTGGTATTTCCTTCATGGCGGCGGAACTGGCGATAAAAGCCTGAGTCCCTTCTGTAATTAAGGATGATAACAGATTCCATGCGATAAATCCGACCGCCAGATAGGGTATATATTGCTGGACGGGTCGTTGCATAATGGTACTGTAGAGATATCCCAGTACCAGTGAAACGATGGCCATATTGGC
>JAGQQP010000900.1 GCA_020426085.1 Planctomycetaceae bacterium
TGTTTCTTTTGAGAATCTGATTCCGGAAACAATCGTGACAGATCCAACACGACTGAGGCAGATTCTGATTAATCTTCTGGGCAATGCCATTAAGTTTACTGAAACTGGTTACGTGGAACTACGAACCAGAACCATCAATCTTGAAGATGGCTTTGCTCAGTTAGAATTTGATGTGATTGATACCGGGATTGGGATTTCAGAAACAGCACTCGCACAGATCTATCAACCATTTACCCAGGCAGATAATTCGACAACTCGAAAATATGGTGGCACAGGACTGGGACTGGCCATCTCCAAACGACTTGTAGAAATGCTGGGGGGACGAATTCATGTCACCAGTACGATCGGATCCGGAAGTACCTTCACCATCTCCGTCAACACGGGACCACTTGAGGGAGTGCAACTGTTGCGTCTGGATCAATATTCCATAAAACGCACGGTGTCGGAATCAAGTCAGGAAATTCCTGACAGCATTGTCAGAACAATTTCTGAGAGTCGCGTTCTGGTCGTCGAAGACGGTCTGGATAATCAACGACTGATTTCGTTTCTGCTGAAAAAGGAAGGGATGCACGTCGACCTGGCAGACAACGGGCAGCTGGGTTACGAAAAAGCCATGGCTGCGCTGCAGTCGGGTAAACCGTATGATTTTGTTCTGATGGATATGCAAATGCCTGTGATGGATGGCTATACTGCCACCAGCAAGCTGAGAGAAGCCGGTTATACCAGACCGATCATCGCTTTAACGGCTCATGCGATGAAAAATGATATGGAGAAATGTCTGAGTGCCGGCTGCGATGCCTATGCCACCAAACCGGTTGACAAACGGAAACTGCTGGAAACTCTCACCCGTCTTTCTACCCCTGTTGATTCAGCCGAACCGAAACTGGAAACGACAACTCCTGGCAGTTAATCTGTCGTCAGGACCAGAACTGGCGATCCAATGTACGGTAATTGATGGCTTCGCTGATGTGCGCTGCAGTGATCTGATCGGAGTGATCCAGATCGGCAATGGTCCGGCTGATGCGTAAAATTTTGTCATGTGCCCGGGCAGAGAGTCCCATTTCTTCCATCGCGGATTTGAGAAGTCCTTCTGCATCTGCAGCCAGCTGACTGTATTTTCTTAACTGCCGCGGCGTCATGCGACCATTATGAGATGTGGATTCCGTTGCGAACCGCCGTGACTGAATTTCACGAGCCTCCAATACCTGTTCGCGCATTGTCGCGCTGTTGGTTCCTGCTGACTGATTGGAGAGCTCCCGAAACGGAACGGGGGGTACTTCAATATGAATATCAATTCGATCAAGCAGGGGGCCACTGATCTTGGAGAGATAACGTTCAATCTGCATCGGATTACAGGAACACTTGCGTCGGGGATCAGACAGATAACCACAGGGACAGGGATTCATCGCAGAGATTAACATGACATTCGCCGGGAAAGTCACACTGCCGATCGCTCGAGATATTGTCACTTCTCCCCCTTCTAAGGGCTGTCGTAAGACTTCCAGCGTCCGCCTGTTGAACTCGGGTAATTCGTCCAGAAAAAGTAGGCCGTTATGTGCCAGACTGATTTCACCGGGAGCAGGCGTCGATCCTCCACCCACAAGCCCTGCCTCGCTGATCGTATGATGCGG
>JAGQQP010000901.1 GCA_020426085.1 Planctomycetaceae bacterium
GATGCCGGATATAACGCTCGTAGTCTTCCAGCAGATTCAACTTTTTCTCATCAACCGAGATGCTGAACCCCGGCATTTTATGGGGAGTGGTACCGTCTGCAGCCACTGCTTCCTGGGCGACGACAGCACCATTCACAACAAAGACCTGTGCTTCTGCCGATTCCATTGGATAGAAAAACGCAACGATTCCCAACCAGAACAGACATCGAGTCCAGGCGTTTTTCAGATTGAAGTGTTTCAAGTGCGCACCCATAGATAACATTACCCATCCTTAGCCGACGAATGGCCTGTTGCCTCGTTGAATATTAATTGTGTTGGCGCGATCTTTAAGAACATAACCAGGATGTTTGTGGGGTGACAGGAGTTCCCGGTGTTTGATTATTTAGTCCTTTGTCTTGATCTTTTTCATCTGCGACGGCGATCAAAAGATCATGTCATCATTGTACACCATATGGCATTCACAATTTCAAGGACTATTTTGTAGCTTTTCGTGATTTTATTTACATTTCATCTTCAGCAAATTCGACTTCAAACATTGCCTGTAAAATAGCGTCTGCCAGTCAGGCATCCTGCAGTTCAAATACTGCCTGTTCCATCTCCTGCCCGTTGACAATGATTGCCAGACGATGAGTGCCGGGATAATAGTTCCGAGTTGAAATGGGTTTGAAGGAATGCCGGGATCGATACCACCGCGCATGTTCGGAGTAAATTCCTTCTGAAATCTTAAATACTTTACGGGTGGTCGCCCCTTTGAGTCTCACAAATTCAACAGCATATTCCAAACGGATTTGCCCCAGTTCCGTTTTACGCGAAACCAGTTCAAACTCAAATTCCACCTGTTCTCCCATGCTGATAACAGACGGCTGAAGCTGAAACTTCCTGATTCTGAGGTCCTCCGGTTTGCGATATCCAAACAGAGCCAGCGTCCTGGAATCTCCCTGTTTTAATAACGTTCGACAGCCATGCTTTACGATCCAGCGTGTTTCCGGTTTTCCCGTGAGCCACTGTTCGGCCAGTGAAAGTACGACATCGGGATGATCCTTGGAAATGTCATTCAGATGATTGGCAACGCTCCGCCTGACATACTCGCTGGGATCGGCTTTCAACCGTTTCAAAATCGGCAGCATGGGTGCGGGATTCTGTTTGAAAGCCGGTAAAGCCATCGCCCAGGGCAGGCGAGGGCGGCTCCCTTCCGAGGCCAGCCTGCGAACATGCTCATTCGGGGAAGCAGCCCAGAGCTTCAACTGACGGACCATGCGTTGCTGATCCTGTGCAATAAACGGGCGAACGGCGAACTCGCTGCTGGAATACTTCGTAAAATGCTCCAGCGCCTGCAGGGAACGATCCCAGTCTGACAGACCATAAACTTCGACAAAGTCAGGGAAGAACATCGCTTCAAAACCGCCGAATGAGGGGGCCGCTCGCTCTAAAACGGTCAATGCTGTTCCATAATCATTCGGCAGAAACTCATGTAACGCATGCGTAATATGCCGCATCCGCTGTTTCAATTCGCGCTGCTCCCATTCGCTGTCAAAGACAAACTGCAGCATACGTTTCCGGGGAAAACGGGGGGAATAGCGGGCAAGTTCCTCAGTCAGTCGATTGAGATAGACTTCATC
>JAGQQP010000902.1 GCA_020426085.1 Planctomycetaceae bacterium
ATGATCCCAGCCTGACGATCGCAGAAGAAATCAAAACCCGAGGTCGCGGCCTCGGTCTCCAGGCAGGGCAGACTCCGGACGGTAAACGTATCTGGGCCACGACCACTTATGGCGGTCGTGTCTGGGATCTGGCGAGTGGAAAAGAACTGGTTAACTATTATCTGAAATTTCCCAGTACCAGCCAAAAGCAAGGCAGCCGTTCTCCCCAGGCGTTACTGCTGGAAGCCCGGGACGAAGACACCCTGGTCAACCGCGGTTATATTTCTCAAACACGGTTGAGCCCCCTCGCCAACCTGCTGGTCACCCGCAAGAATCTGCATTCAGACAGTAACAGCAAAGGTCGCATCACGGTTTACGATACGATGTCACAGAAACCCCTGTGGACAAAAGAGGGTGACACTCCCGGAGAAGAATTTGCAATCATCAAATTCACCGAAGATGAAAAACATCTCATCCTGTATGTGGAAAATCAGGATTCTTTTCTGGTCCTTGACAGCCATACCGGCAAGCCGGTTTCTGAATGGAAACCAGATGATAAAGGCAACTCAAATCGCATCGATACTCCCGCAGGTTTCGCATTCAGCAGCAGCAATCGTGACGGTCAGTATTCCATCGCAATCTTGTCTCCCAATGACGGGAAGCTGAAAGGTAAAATTGAGGGAACAAGAAAAGCACCGGAAAAACGGAACGGTTTCTCTACATCGCAACCCGCTCAGACAGAGGCAGAAATCCTGCTGCCTGATGGTTGGGCCTGGATCGGCAAGGGGTTACTGGCGATAACCGAAGACAATCTCACCATCAAACTCTGGGATCTAAACCAACCCGACTTTGATCCTGCTGCTCCTCACTGGTCAGGAAAACAATTCCGCGACTGGCCCGCATTGCATCAATATTTTATTGAAGTTCCTCCCGACACACGCAGCAGCGGGTTGTCAAAACTGGGATTCAAGGCGGCTATCCAAAAGTTTGAGAATGCCGCCACGCTGCTGGCTGAGCCCGGAGAACTTTACCACGCAGCCAATCAAGAGTACCTGGGCAGCCTCAACTTTAAACCAGTTGACAGGGAGGGGCAGAAGCAGATCATCATCTCAGATAACTCCGGTCAACATATTGCGATCAATGAACCACTTATCCTGGAAACGCCGCAGGGGCTGAGATGCCTGCTGCTGCAGCCCGATTCACCAGCCCTTGATCAGTATCGCATCATCGACCGCACGCCCCTCATCACCGGAGTGACACCGTTAACACTATCACCGCCAAACTTTGTTGTTAAGGATGTGATCTTTAATAACGATAACGGGCAAATCCCTGACAATCATCGAAAATTTGAGTTTGTCACGGCTTCGCGAAATAAAACCACCGACTTTCAGATTTCTTCGACGGGGCAAGTCGCCACTCCTCTCATGGCTGACAGATCGTCCGGCTTAAGTGCGGCTGTCATTTCAGTCCCTGATGGAACAGCACATCTCTTCAAGCCTGATCAAATCACTTTACTGGGTTTCTGCAGTGACGATTCAAAACTGGCATTTGTGACAAGTAACGGAGTCAGTCTGCATAACGCGGAAGACGGCGCGCTGCTGCAGAAAGTGACCTATGC
>JAGQQP010000903.1 GCA_020426085.1 Planctomycetaceae bacterium
GGAATGTAGCGGACAAAGCATGGGCGGCAACTGGATGGTTTTCATTCTGCCTCAGATGGAACAGAGCCCTCTGTGGGAAAAAGCGGCTCCGATTCTGAATACCAATAATCCGCTGGACAGCATGAATAACGTTTTTGGACATTTTTCACCTGTAGCCTACCGTTGTCCCAGTCATCCGTGGGACCGTCGCAGCAACGTGGCATTCCGGGCTCTGGAACACATGTCACGCGCCAATTATGCTGCCAACTATGGTTCAGGTGATCTGACTGCTTCTTATGCCAATACCACCGGTGGCGTATTCACAATGAACTCATCTGTGAATATCCGAGATATCAAGGATGGAACAACCAATACACTGCTGGTTAGCGAATTGACCTATGTCAATGATGTGACCGCTGATGCCCGTGGTGCCTGGGTTTATTCTGGTATGGGCGGATCCGCCTTCAGTGCCGGACGTGGTCCGAACAGCACACTGGCTGACATCCTGGCCAGTTGCAGTACGACGACAGAGCATCCTTGTACCACAGGCAATGACGGAACCCAGATTGCGGCTGCCCGCAGCTTCCACGATGGTGGTGTGCAGGTCTGTTTTGTTGATGGTTCCGGTCGATTTATTTCGGAAAACATCAGCCAGACTATCTGGAGTGCATTGGGATCACGTGCCGGTCGTGAAGTGATCGACAACTTCTAAGCACGATCCCTGTTCAAGATCTGCCTTTCGCAGTGAGAAGTTTAATGATGTCTCTTTCAAGAGAACCGCATTATCCCGGAAGGCAGAAGCAACTCTCAGGATTGATCCTGAAAAACATGTAAGTCTGAGTCGGGGAACGATCTGAAAAATTGTTCCTCGACTTTTTCTATAAGATTTATTTTTTGGAGAGACTAGTGATGAAGAAATTATTGTTATGCATGATTTGCCTGACCTGTCTGGCACTGACAACTTCTGGTTGCTCAGGAAAACCAGAGGAAGGTGTGACTGGAGATACAACACCGACTCCGGAATACACCGATCCTTAAGCCGCTGGATGAACTTATTATTCTTGAGTCCGGATTGGCTCACTTTGTGTCTTAACTACCCTCAATATCCTCATGCTAACCGGCAGACGATTCATTAATGGGTTGCCGATGAATTTGACCACAGGAATCATATTTTATTTTCTCTTAATGAACTGGTGAACGATTTACCCTGAAACGACTCCACAAAGTCTAATCCATCAGACGTAACCCTGATTTTGAGAACATTGATCAACCTATGTTATCCGTTATCTTTTTTAAAACTCTCGAAGGAGAAAATGATGCAACGCTTACTATCGTTAGTTAAGCCAGTGAATCCGACTTCAGCACCGCGTCGCGGTTTCACATTGATTGAACTTCTGGTGGTGATCGCCATCATCGCCATTTTGATTGCGTTACTGTTACCTGCCGTGCAGCAGGCACGTGAAGCAGCCCGCCGCAGCAGCTGCAAAAACAACCTGAAGCAGTTGGGTATTGCTCTACAGAATTACCATGATACACACAACGTCTTTCCTCCCGGCGGTGTGATTGGAACCTGTGCCGGTACACCTCCTACCAACCTTTCCGGCATCCAGGA
>JAGQQP010000904.1 GCA_020426085.1 Planctomycetaceae bacterium
AAGGTCAGCTTACCCGCTTTGTCAACCTGATAAGCGGCGATACTGTCGTGACCTCGATTCGTGCCGTAAAGAAAACGACCATCGGGAGTGAATTTCAGGTCGGCACAATAGCTGGTGCCGGTGAAGTCTTCCGGCAGTGTTGAAATGGTCTGTCCTTCGATCAGCGTGCCTGTCTCGGGATCGTAGTCAAATTCGGTAATCGAATTTTTGAGTTCGTTGATGACATACATCTGCTTTCCGTCAGGATGAAATGTCAGATGGCGGGGGCCGGCACCGGGGATGGTTCTTACAAATGGCTGCGCTGCGGGAGTCAGTTTTGCAGTTTGAGGGTCGAGTTGATAAGCCAGGATCTTATCAAGCCCCAGGTCGGCAGCGAAGACAAATTTCTGGTCCGGGCTGATCACGCTGCAGTGTGCATGGGGTTCCTTCTGGCGCTGTGGATTGACGCTCGATCCCGTGTGTTGAATGAATGTTTCCGGTTCGCCGAGCGATCCATCTTCTTTGACGGGCAGCGAGGCGACACTGCCTGTGGTATAGTTGGCTACTACAACTGCTTTGCCGGATTTGTCGATATCGAGGTAACAGGAAGCGGTTCCCAGAGAAGATTGTCGATTCAGCAGTTTGAGTTTCCCGGTCCGCCCTTCCAGTGCGAACGCGGAAACGAATTCATTATCTTTACCACTGAATTTACCGGGGGCGTGAATGGAATACAGATATTTGTTATCGGGAGAAACGGCCAGGAAAAAAGGATTTTCCACATCTGACGTGCGTTCCACCAGTTTGAGTTCACCGGTCTCCGGGTTCATTTTGTAAGCATGGATTGCTCCTTTTTCACCAGGAGCAAAAGCAGAAATAAAAACCAGGGGTTCTTCGGCGGCAGCTGCAGTCACATTACTGAGGGCGATGCCGGCCACGATCGGGAACAGAAAAATAAATTGCTCGTAAGACATGCGAAACTCCCAGGCAGGTTAACTGTGGTGGAAAAATCTGTAGTATTTCAAAATAGATCAGGCAGGAAAAACTGTCGCCTGATCAAGTTTTAATAGCGCTGTTTCGTATTATCAATATCGCACGACCAGGCATCGATTCCGCCATGCATGCTTTTTACATTGGTAAATCCCTGCTGCTGCAGCCAGCCAGCCACCTGCAGGCTCCGCATTCCGTGATGACAGTAGACTATGATTTCCTCTTCACGCTGATCATCCAGCTCTGAGATACGATCCTGGATGACGCTCATCGGCAGCAGTCGTGCTTCAGGTATATTGACCAGTGTGTGCTCTTCCTGTTCGCGACAGTCAAGCAGCAGGAAAGGGTGACCGGAGTCGAGTTTCTGTTTGACTGTCTGGCAGTCGGTTTCCAGGGCGTGCATCAGGTTCTATATTTCTTTTCAGGTTCGCGAGGAATGATTGAAGACGTTCGTTTATTTTGTAGAAGTTGTTTTCAAGGTTGGGGGAACGGGATGATCCACTTTGGCAGCCTTTCGCTGATTGGCTCCCGGGCGGTTTGTGTCTCCCAGATCGGCGCGGGCTTTTTCAGCCAGTGCCATTAACTCTTTCACAATTTCAGGATGCTGGTCGGCAACATTATGTT
>JAGQQP010000905.1 GCA_020426085.1 Planctomycetaceae bacterium
AAAACCCTGTGGATGGTTCCAGCAAAGAGAAACAGAAAACCAGTGTGAATGAACTGAAACTCGAAGTTCAGCCTTTAACCGACGAACTGGCCAATCAGTTAGGATATTCCGACGGTATCACAGGGGTGGTGATCACTTCTGTCGAACCGGGAAGTGCTGCTGAAGAAGCTGGTCTGACGAAAGGGATGATCATCGAGAAGATCGGGACAACTGAAGTGTCTACCATGGATCAATTCAACCAGGGATTGAAAGAAGCGAAAGGCAAAGACAGTGTACTGCTGCTGGTGAGAAATCACAGTGGTGCCCGCTTTGTCGTGGTCCATAAGTAGATTTCAGGATTGTGTACTCTCCTGAAAGGGGTGTCTGGTGCAAGTCTTATCACTAAGGCTTGTGCCGGGCCCCACAGCGGAAAGATTGTCCTCATAAGAAATTCCTCACCGCATCGTATGCGGTTCCGCGTGACGTCTCGGTGGTATTGCTGAAATACTGCCGAGACGTTTTTTTATGCGCTGCGAAGTTACCGGCAGTTCCATCAGGTTGTCGGCTGTGCTTCTTTACTTCCGGAAACCATTTCAGGCTGAATCTGACTGCTGTTAAACACGACTTCAATCAGAGTTGTTACACCTCGATGTGATTCAGGGTTATAACCTTTGCGGATCTGCACGCGCCAGACCAGTTCCCCTTTTAAATCGTCAATGCCCTGTTCGTTCGTTGCGACATAGGTTTCGAAACTTTCACCAGGCTTCAGTTCCTGCGGCTTCTTTTCCTGGTTGATATTCTGCGCTTTCAGGTTCCATTCCCAGGAAGGAGGCATGTCATAAACCAGCACGCGGTTACCGTCGGTCTGCTTCTGATCCAGAGTACTGACAAAGTTGTTCGCCCGCATCTTCGCATCGTCAGTCTTACCAGCGACCCGGGTGAGCAGCAGTTTCTGATCGAGGGGTTCGAAGGTCTGATCGTCTGAGACATTTTCAAATTTCAGGTAGAGCTTGAGCACGTCTCCCGTTGGTTCGCGCGTCAGGCTGGTATCGCCTGTGTAATGTTCAAATTCCAGAGGCCCCCGTGTCACTCGAAGTGGCGTGACCAGAACATTCCCAAAGCGTCGACCCGGACCACCCAGTTGCAGAACATGTCCGGCAGGCAGCGTCGCGTTTTCGGGGATCAGTTGCAGTGCGATCTCATCATTTTTAATGGGAGGTTTCAGATCGGGCAGACTTTCCAGCTGATGAGGATCTCCCTTGTATTTCGCATACAACAGCATCGCGAGCATGGCAGTGACTGCGATGGCATACGTCAGTGTCAGCGTGAATAACTGTTTGGAGACCACTTTACCCCTGCGGTAGGTGGGGGGCGCAACCGGAGTTGCCGACTCTTGAGAAGCCGAGGCCGGTATTGACGTGTCCGTGGCCGTGGTGGTTTCCGTTTCGGTTGATTCTGCAGCAACTTCTTCAGTGGCTGTTTCGACGGGCTGTTCTGTCTCGTCGGCAGTGGACGATTCCGTTTCGTCAGTTTCGCTTGCTGCTGGTTCTTCAGCAGGCTCTGTTTCGTCAGATGCTTCCGCGGTTGCTTCGTCTGTTGCAGC
>JAGQQP010000906.1 GCA_020426085.1 Planctomycetaceae bacterium
ACTCCGATCGATCAGTCGCCTCTGGAAGTGTATCAGGTCAGACATGGATCGTCTCATCCGGAACCTGATCTGACAACCATCAGTCTGACGGGTCCCAAAGTGCCGCTTGCATTGGAAACCGCATTTGATGAATTTGTTTCCGGTAAGCCTGATCCAACCTCGGAGTCAGTGGCCCTCGTCAACTGGGTGTTGCAACATCCCGATCTGTTCTCAGAACCTCAGAGTCCCGCCAGGCAGGATCTCAAAGCAGGAATCGAAGACTGGCAGCAGCAGCGGGATACGTTGAAAAAATCGATCCAGACCGCATCCCAGACCGCGATGGCCATAATGGATGGGAGCGCCGAAAACGATCACGTCCTGATTCGAGGCAGCCACCAGAATACCGGCCCCGTGGTGGAACGCCGATTTCTGGAAGCGCTGGGAGGGGCTTCACCCGGGAGCAAAACTGGCAGCGGTCGACTGGAACTGGCTGCCGCAATCAATGCTCCCGAAAACCCACTCACACATCGCGTGATCGTGAATCGCATCTGGGCTCACCTGTTTGGGCGTGGCATTGTTCCCAGTGTCGATAATTTCGGCGTACTCGGAGAACGTCCTTCGCATCCCGAACTCCTCGACTTTCTGGCTTTGAAGTTTCTTGAAGAGGGTCGCTCTGTCAAGAAGATGATCAAATATCTGGTGCTGACGCAGACCTATCAGCAGTCGAGCAGCACCACACAGGATGTCGCGGAAATTGATCCCGATAATGTGCTGCTTCACAAAATGCCCCTGAAACGCCTGGAAGGGGAAGCAATCCGCGATGCATTGCTGCAGATCTCAGGGCGACTGGACGAGACCCTGTATGGGCCTTCCATTCCCGTGCATCTGACGAAATTCATGGATGGCCGAGGCAAACCTCCTGTTAACGGCCCTCTGGATGGTGAAGGTCGACGCTCCATTTATATTCAGGTCCGTCGCAATTTCCTGTCACCGATGATGCTGGCCTATGATACTCCCAGCCCTTTCAGCACCATGGGCCGCCGCAATGTTTCCAATGTCCCCGCACAGGCATTGATCATGATGAATGATCCGTTTGTCCTGCAGCAGGCGGAACTGTGGGGCAAACGCGTGCTGACGGAATCGGAATTACAGACAACCGAGGACCGCATTCGCTGGATGTATGAATCCGCGCTGGGCCGACTTCCTGTGCCTGAAGAACTGCAGACAGCGCGAGAATTTATCGAACAGCAGACGAAATCAAACCCTTCCGAATCTGATCAGGCCCGTATCTGGTCTGAGTTGGGACATGTGATTTTCAATCTCAAAGAGTTTATTTACCTGTTTTAGGTTTCAGAAAGCCGACAGCATGCACTGTGGAAATTTTCGACAGCAATACACGCGAAGAGAGATGCTCACCCAGTGCGCGAACGGGTTCGGCGCAGCCGCATTGACCGCCCTGCTGCAGGACCGTGCCTTCGCCAGTTCATCAACGGGCAAAACACACTTTCCCCCCAAAGCCAAAAATGTGATCTTCCTGTACATGGATGGCGGCCCTTCACAGGTCGACACTTTCGATCCCAAACCGATGCTGTCGAAATT
>JAGQQP010000907.1 GCA_020426085.1 Planctomycetaceae bacterium
TTCCACTTCGCCGTCACAGTTTTCGAACAGGTTCTCTGCAACGACACATTGTGCCGATTTCATGGAGGTTTCACTGGTGCCAATCCGCAGTGTCTCAAAGCCGTTGCCGTTCCCCCGGGCACGATTCAGAAAATGATTATGTTCGATGCGGTGCCGTCCCACTTCGCCGTCATCATCCAGCCAGACAACCAGAGTGGTGCCGGAATGCTTCTGACCTTCAAATCGGCAATGATCCACGCGATGATGATGGCCGTACAGACTGAGCCACTGGTACCGGGTCTCGATGTTTTCAGGATTATAGTTTTCGATGATACAGCGGGTCACCCGGTTATGAGCGCCCCGCACACGGATGACATGCCCTGTCTGCAGACTGCCGTTCCGAAAGGTGAAGCCGTCAAGAACCACATATTCACCGAGCAGATACAGTTCTGATGCGCCGGTGAACGCAACCTGCGACTGCACGGTGATCGGCTTCTCTTTCGTCCCCTGAAGATTGAGTTTGACCTCTACATCGGACCAGTCAGCACCGACAATCTTAATCACATCCCCCGGCTTGGCTGACTTTGTGGCGGTTTGCAACGCGGCTGGTGTTTCGACTCGAAATTCTTCCGCAGTCGCAAAGCCAGGCAAGGCTGCCAGCAGGAGGAGAACCGTTAATAACACACTCTGTTGTTTTTGCATTGGTTGTTTTTCTGTTTGTTGTGACGTTGCTATTTCTTTTCGAAAACAATTCGACACTAACATAAGCCCGTCCAACGTCAAGACACTCTCGGTAATGTCAGGAATATTGTCCACAGCAAAGTCATCAGCACCAGCATCACAAGCCAGGGAGACCGAACTTTCAAGAAGAATATCATCGAAACGGGCAGGCAAATAACAAATAACACGAGAAACATAAACAGTACGTGCAATCCCCCTTCTACCACTCCCCAATAGAACGCGTACCAGAGATACAAAGTCGCACAAACGAATGGAAACAGATATTGCAGCCACGGTTTACGTTTTTCGGAGAATTGAAGAAACCAGATATAAAGCATTAAAACAAGCGAGGGGCTGATCAGAAGTGAATTCCACACTAGATCCTGATAAGTCATAACCAGCCTGCCAGGAAATACCCGTTGATCTTCAGAATAAAATACCGGGCATTTTGGACACTTGAGAGTTACTGGATGATCCTCATTCTATACACAGCAGATAAAATCTACACGGTATTCATTTTCAGAATCGAAAGTCGGCGTGCGCAAAATATCGGGCGACCGCATAAATCACCAGGGAAGTACCAATCCCCAGTGAGATCGTAAACTCCGGTTTGGAAAACAGCAGCACGAAAGACCAGGGTGGGAGCGTGATACATCCGCCGATAAAAGGGGACAGAAATCCAATATAAACGGCAAGGGGAAGCATATATTCCAGGCGATAGTACAACAAAGACATCGGTACCCAGATCGCCAGAGAGGCACCTGCCACAATCACAATCAGCCAATTATCGAGAGCCTGAAAATCCGAAAGGTACCAGAGTCCAAATACACCCGATGCGGACGCGATCAGGACAGTAATCACAGCGAGCTTGATG
>JAGQQP010000090.1 GCA_020426085.1 Planctomycetaceae bacterium
ACTCCGACCAGCACGTCAACCGGGTGACTCAACAGGGTTTGAAAACAGACTCCCGTCACCACCAGCAGGATCAAAGCAGCGATCAGATTTTGAAACAGTCTGGATTTCATGTGTTGAGTTTCATCACTGGCCGAAGTGGAGCAACCATCAGAAGGACAAAGGCATTGTAAAGAATTTGATACATCGCAGGACAAAACGATTGCGAACAGAAACATGTTCCGTTGTGGGAACACCTTTGCTGGAAAAAAGTTCGGTAATCGAAAGCCTGTCGCCGGTAATACTCAAGAGCGAATAGAAGTGCACAGATCATGCCAACCATTGCCGCTCGTGAGTGAAATTTACGGGCAACCCTGCAGAGGGGATTCGATCCGGCCTCTTTCAGAAACTTTCCACTGAAAGCCCGTCAGTCACGATTCGGGGGCTGCAGTCCATGCGGTTCGACCACTTTTGAGTACATTTCGGGGCGTCGGTCTGCCAGACGGTGAATCACATGCTTGTCGGGAACGCGGTCGACCCGTTTATTACGGGCCCGGGCCGGATCAATGGTTGCGTAGAGAATTTCCGGCTCAGTTCCCCACGAAGTGGCGATGGTCTCCCCTGCCGGACCTGTGATGCGACTCTTTCCAATAAAGTCAAAGCCCCGTTCCGACCCGATGCGGTTGATGGCACAGTAGTAGATGCCGTTTTCCATCGAGCGGGTGTTGATCGCATGCTCGGCAACATGTTCCGCGCCGGTGGGCCAGTTGGTCGGCAGGATTATCAGATCGGCGCCGTCGATCGTCATGATCCGCGATGATTCGGGAAATGCACTGTCGTAACAGATATTGAGGCCAATATTCGCTTCAGGATGTGAGAAGACAGCAAATTCGCGATCGCCGGGGAGCGCGAAGCGGTCGACTCCCAGGTAGGGCAAATGAATTTTGCGATAGCTGCCCAGAACTCCTTCCGGCGTGATCAGAACCGCCGCGTTATAGACGCCCTGCTCTGCCTGCTCCAGCATCCCGACCACAACAGAATGATTCAGCTCACGACAGACTTCCTGTAGCCTGTCGGTGGAGGTGCCGGGAATCGATTCTGCGTAAGGCAGGGCTTCTTCGAGACTGGCAAAGCAGTAACCGGTCAGTGCACATTCGGGGAACACAGTGAGGCTGGCGCCTGCAGCAGAGGTCTCTTTGATTTTCTCGATGATACGGCTGAGATTTCCCTCTATGTCCATGAGAGAAACATCCATTTGCACGCCGGCGATTTTCATTGAGTGCAGTCCTCAGTATTCCGAAGGAATGAATATGCCATTCGAGGCAGAATACTGATTATAGGAGCCTGCGCCGCCGGTTTCCATCGTGTCTGTTCAAACTGCAACTGAATCAGAGGCGTTCTGTCGTTTTGAAGGGAGAGGCCTGCTGGACCGGGGCATCGATATTTTCCACGGGAGCCGCCTGTTGAGGCGGGATCAGCACACCGGAATCGACAAGTGTGATGTAGGTCATCGTCAGTAGAATCGCATAGGCGACGGCATTGCCAAACAGGCCATTCCCGAACCATTTGATCGCAGTGCCCGAGGATTTCTTCAGGCGGATGCTCACTCCCTTACGTTCCACACTGTAGACTTCATCCAGAACCAGGTGAGAGAGAAAGCCAAGCGAGATGCCGCCCGCCATCAGGAACTTCACGGTATAGGAATCGCTGAAGTAAGCCAGAAAGACTGTTTCCCCGGCGATGATCAGTGCCGGGATGCTGTGGAACATACCACGATGTACGGCAAATTTGCCGAGTATGGCGGCTGCACCATAGCGAACGGAGGCATAAGTCACGACCGCCATCAGAATCGCATTGTCCGGATCAGCGCCTTTGTGAATCATGCAGCGCATGGCAACGAAGGAGGCGACGGCAGCGGTCAGGGAGAAAATCTCTTTGATGGGACGACCCGTTTCAGAGTCCAGGTCGGGCAGCATGCCACCGATCCAGGTCAGGACACCGGCCAGAATCCCCTGTGTCGGCGTGAATCCCATGAGCAGGCTGGCGATCGAACCGTAGCCGATTCCCAGCAAGCCGCTGACACTGATATGTTCTTTGTAACCGGCCATTGTATTCTTCCCTGAATGTTACGGTTCAATTCCGGATGGTTCGTTGCTAAGTCCTTGCAGGGACAATCGTAGCAAACTTGGTGGGAATCGATCAATGGGAGTTCAAATCGCTGGTTTTGAGGGGGAAAACGGCTCACGGAACCGGGTCTGGTTCGGCCTGTTCATCTGCGTGCTGTTGGGTGAGATCGAGTAGAATCGGCAGCGATGCACTTTCGCTGGCGTGAAGTGCCGTTCGCTATCGGGCGAGCCGACGGAGAGGCTCTGCCGGGTGACAGTTGTTTGACTTTTAAATCGCTTTAATTTCCAGAATGTCATTTGATGACCGGTTTATTCAGTTTTTGTGATGGGGGACTATTTTGTGGAGTGGCGCGAGTGAGTCAAGAGGATCTGAACAAAATCGGGTGGCGATACAGGGTGACACAGGGGCGACCTGCCGCGATGCTGGAGCGGTTCTGTGGTGAAAGCCTGCGATGTGCGGCGACCCGCAGGCATACATTGGTAACTGGTGCTGTTATGCCAACTGAAGATCTGGAAAAAAGGACCGGAAATCGGGTGCATACGACGAACAAGTGTCGCGTGTTTCAGTGCACTGTAAACTTGACACGCGCGCGACTCAATTTAACGCTTATCATGTTTCGCGGCGCGGCGGCGTCAAGTCGAATTTTTTCAGTCCGTGCTGTGGAATGCCGAAGGGGCATTGATCGCAGGCTGAAACGCTCCGAAACGGCAAAAAGTACGATATTCGGACTCGTTTGTGTACAGAACAGCGACGGAGCGGGCCGTTTATCGAGCGATGATTTCCAGAACTTCGTCTTTCAGAGCCGCATTGACGGCAAGGCCATTTCCGGTATAGATGGACGGGTTACCATCGAAATCGATCCAGTGTCCGCCGGCTTCTTCCAGAATGGGGAGCAGAGCGGCCGCATCCCAGGGGCTGAGAACCGGGTCCACCATGACTTCTGCCCGACCTGTGGCGACCAGCATGTGGCCGTAACAGTCTCCCCAGCCACGCGCCAGATAGGAGTTGCGGCAGAGGTATTCATAGGCTTTCTGCTTGCCAATCGTTTCCCAGCGGGTCATGGTTGTCGTACAGAAGACCGACTCGGAGAGTTGGGTTTTATCGGACACTTTGGCGCGACGGGGTTCCTGGTCACGAATTTTCCACCAGGCGCCTTCTCCCTTAATGGCATAAACGACTTCGTTCAACGCAGGGAATCGACAGACGCCGAGCACGAGTTTTCCGTTCTCTTCCAGTCCCATCAGAGTTCCAAACAAAGGCACGCCTTGAGTGAACGGTTTGGTACCGTCGATGGGGTCGAGAATCCATTTGAATTCGTTGGTCCCTTCTACGGGAGGGAGTTCTTCACCCAGAATACTGTCCTGGGGAAATGCGAGGGTGATCTCTTCCCGCAGCAGTTCTTCTGCACCACGATCGGCGATCGTCACGGGGGAGTCATCGGACTTTCGATCAACCTCAAGATCGGGAGACTGGTAATACTGCATGATCAGCTCACTGGCTTTCTCTGATGCTGCCAGTGCCAGTTCAAGACGCGCTTTTAATTCAAATTTCTCAGAGTGTGTAGTCATGATTTTATTTCGAATATTCTTGAGTGTTTATGGTTTTGATCGATTGAACAATTTGTGTCCGGTTTTCGGTCTATTCGTCTTCAAGTCGGTAAAGGTGCTCCCCTGCTTTTCTGACGAGCAGAATGCCTTCGTCTTCCCGATCGGCAAACGATTCGATGTCGATACTGGCAGGATCGCGGTAGCCGAGATTGATTTTCTCACACAATTCAGGAGGAATCTGAGATGCCAGAGTCACGCGAACCCGCGGACGTTCGACGCCGTTTTCAAATGTTCCCGTTCCCCGCACATGAGTCGAGTGGGCGAGGATCCCCCAGGGGTAGTCTTTAAACTGGTCCCACTGGTTTGTGAAATAGTCACGGACGTGATAGCCGACTTCTTCAATCAGCTTGCCGTGTGTGACAGAAATTTCTTTCATGTGTGGGGCGTAGATGATGAGTTCGCCGTCGTCTGCGACCACCGGTTCCAGTTTATACATGCATTTTCCGGCGACCCAGAGTTCATCGTACATCAATGGGGCACAGGATAAGACCTGCTTGAAGGGCTTAGGCTTGCGTTTGATATGGATCTGACCTGACAGATCTGCCGCGGAATTCCAGGCGGATTCGGGAGATCCATAAAAGAGACCATATAAGGAACTGTCGGGGGCCACGACAAAGGTGATGCAGCGTTTTTCGTTGGGAATCATCGCGGCGGACTGATTGACGACTTCGCGAACCGGGGTCTGTTTGACACCAATAATTCCAACATTCGTAATTAAGGCACCCAGCCAATGAAAGAAGTTCAGAAGATCCGGGCCGGAAATACCAGGGAAAAAGTACTTACTGCCGCCGGAAAAGCCAACCACTTCGTGCGGAAAGACAGGGCCCATGATCTGCAGGATATCGTAATCTTTGATGCGGGCATTGATGGTGACCGGGACATCCATTTCCAGGAGTCCTGCCGAGATGGAAGCGGTCTGCTCTTTCGTGAGGGTTCCGATTTGGGTAAGCTTGTCAGGTTGGTCCCATTCATGGTTGAAAAGACCGACATCCCTGTATTCAGACTGTCTGGCTTCCTCGGAGATTCCCAGCAGGCGGCAGATGTCTTTTTCGGGCATGGGAGGATGGGTCCCCAATGCCACCAGGACATCAATCCGTTTGGCAACCGGGCTGAGAATTCGATGGAAGGTCGAAAATAAGAGGGGTAAAGGAGCGGTGCGGGTCGCATCGGGCACGATCAGCAGAATACTTTTGTTTCGATAGTCTTCGACAGGAAGATTGGATTCAAACCACTGAATGACTTCCTGTTCGCTAAGAGTTTGATGGAGTTGTTCCATAGTCGCAGATTGCTTTCAGATAAGCCCCGGCCTTTTGATTGCTGTTCAGGGCCGGACTGATGTTGAAAACAGATACTATAAATCATTTTAAAAAAAAGTGAATCGACTCAGCAGGCTGTGGGAGTCGTATATCACACTTTTTACAGTGGGACCAGTCTCAAGGGGGGGAACTTAACGAACTCTTTGAGATAACGGAATGTTCACATTCTTTTTTAATGGAAGTCAAAAATTCAGAAGAAAACCTGCTATAATGACTGGTCAAAAGCAACCGTGATCTAGTAACCTCGTAAGATGCGCTCTGAATGGGGTTTGAGGGTTGTAAGGCCCGATTGATCAACAGGCTTTTTTGAGAGCCGCACGATTTAAAATGTTTGTGTTCCGACCGATACCAGCGTTGGTCCAGGTTCAATTCAGGACTGACTTATGAAAATATCCGGGAGTGTCTCAATAATGCGAAACGCGTTTTGGGATCAGGCAGGAGGCCGTCCATGACGTTGGCAGAATTGCTTGAAAATCAATTTCGTGCCGATATCCGATTTCGAGGTGCAGCATATATTGAAGCGGAACGGGTTGAACTGACCCGGATCACCGCTGATCATATTTTTGCTGTGGTGCGCGATGGTGTTGAGTACCAGACGCAGTTGTCACGCGATGACGGCAACCTGAAGACCTATTGCACTTGTGACCAGTTTCAGAAATTCAACGTCTGTAAACATTTATGGGCCGCTATTCTGGCTGTGGATGAAGCCGGTTATCTGGCCGGTGCGGTGAAACCGGGTTACATTCCGCCGTTTATCATCGAAAATGCGCCGCTCTCCTTTGATGACGAGATGGACGATTTCGAATTTTCGATGCCCGACGATTTTGAAATGGGGGGCGGGCGGTCCCGCAAAACCAAATCTGGTTCCAGCAGCAGCCAGTCGACGGCCGTTTCTTCCAAACCGCGTCTGCGTGACTGGGAAGCCCGACTGGTTGAACTCAAAAACGAGTTTGCTCTGACTCCGGTGCTCTCGAAAACCACACAGCAGGAACGAGAGATCTTTTATGAAATCGACGTCGAGGAAAGTCTGGAATCCGGGCAACTGGTAGTTCAGACCTCTCAACGCCAGCGACGTGCGAACGGGCAATGGGGGAAGTTGAAACCGCTCAAACTGAAGGCTGGTCAACTTCAGGAAGTCGAACATGAGGATGATCGACGGATTCTGGCCTATCTGTCCGGAGGGACGCCGGAAAGAACGAACTGGCGGGCTCAACAGACGGAAACTCAGGTTGCTGCGTTTCGATATCGTATTCCCTATGAACTGTGTGAACTGATTCTGCCATTAATGTGTGGTACGGGGCACGTACGCTACCTGGACCGACAGCCCGACGATGTCGATTCCCTGAAATGGGATGGCGAACATACCTGGGAATTCTGCATGGGTGTGGAACGGGACCGGAAGAATTCCAACTGGAAACTGCACGGCCACCTGAAACGGGACGATGAAGTTCTGCAGATCTCCTCTGCACGACTGATCGTCGCGGGGGGCCTGGTGCTGACAAATGATAAAATCACTCCACTGGAAGACTACGACGCCTTTCCCTGGATCAAAATGATTCAGTTGAACGAAACAATCGAAGTGGAAGATGGCGAACAGCAGGAACTGGTTGACCGCCTGCTGGATATGCCGGTTCTGCCTCGACTGGAACTTCCTGAAGAACTGCATCTGGAAGAAGTCTCCTGTGATCCCCTGCCGGAACTGCTGATTCATTCGCCGCAGAAAAAACGCTGGCAGCAGGATCGTCTGTATGGTGAGATCCACTTCAACTATCTGGATCATCTGGTGTCTGGCTCGAGTACCCAGTGGGCGATCGTTGACCGGGAAGAAAAACGCTGCATTCTCAGAAATCGGGAGAAGGAATCGAAAGCCTGGACCCTGCTGCAGGACAGCGGTTTTCGCAGACTGCTGGACCGACGGATTCAGGGGCGGGATGTTGAGATTTCTGCACGCGATCTGGGTGGCGCGGTCCGCGAGCTGATCAAAGAAGGATGGGCCGTTCGCGCCGATGGCAAGCAGGTCCATCAACCAGCCAATCTGATGTTCAAGGTTCAATCGGGTATTGACTGGTTCGAACTGCACGCAGATGTCGACTTTGAAGGACAGACCGTCCGGTTCCCTGAATTGCTTTCTGCTCTGGCTCGAGGTGATTCTTCGATTCGGCTCGATGATGGATCTTTGGGGATCCTGCCGGAAGAGTGGATCGAACAATATGGCATTCTGGCTGGTATTGCAGTCACGGATGAAGATCATCTGCGGTTTGCTCCCAATCAGGTGGCGCTGCTGGATGCACTGCTGAATGCACAGGAGTTTGTTGAGACTGACGCCAAATTCGATGAGATCCGCGAAAAGATTCGTGCTTTCTCGGGGATTACAATTGATAAAGAACCCGATGGATTTAAAGGGGACCTGCGTAAGTATCAGCTGGAAGGCCTGGGTTGGCTGCAGTTCCTGCAGGACTTCCATTTTGGTGGCTGTCTGGCGGACGACATGGGTTTGGGGAAAACCGTTCAACTTCTGGCTCTGCTGTTACGGCGGAAAAGGGCTCGGGACGAGCATCTCCCTTCATTGGCTGTCGTACCGAAATCGCTGATGTTTAACTGGATTCAGGAAGCGGCCAAGTTTACGCCTGAGCTAAAAGTGATTGAGTACGCAGGCGGTGACCGCAGTAAGCTGATTGAACAGTTGACTGAGTATGATCTCGTGCTGACGACTTACGGGACGATGCGGCGTGATATTACCCAGATAAAAGATATTCAGTTTGATTATGCTGTGCTGGATGAAGCCCAGATGATCAAAAACTCCGGTTCGCAGGTCGCGAAAGCTTCACGGCTGTTACAGGCCCGGCATCGGATTGCACTCAGTGGTACGCCTGTCGAAAACCATCTGGGTGATCTCTGGTCGATCTTCGAGTTCCTCAATCCGGGAATGCTGGGACGCAGCTCTGTCTTTAAAGCTTATACGAATGATATCGAAGATAAAAATGCCCGTGTCCTGCTGGGTAATGCATTACGCCCCTTCATTCTGAGAAGGACCAAAGAGCAGGTTGCCAACGAGTTGCCTGAAAAAGTCGAACAGACTCTGTATTGCGATATGGGTAAAGAGCAGACCGTCCTGTATGACGAGTTGAGACAGCATTACCGGGATTCCATTCTGGGAATGGTCGAATCCAAAGGGCTGGGTAAAACGAAGATTCATGTGCTCGAAGCCTTATTACGACTGCGACAGGCTGCCTGTCACCCTGCTCTGCTGGATCGTGGTCGGGCCCTCGATGCTTCAGCGAAAATGGATGTGCTGATACCGCATCTGGAAGAACTGATCGATGAAGGTCACAAGGCGCTGGTCTTCTCGCAATTTACCAGTATGCTGTCGATCGTGCAGGAACACCTGGATCAGAAGAATATCGTCTACGAATACCTGGATGGTCAGACTCGTGATCGTAAAGAACGTGTCGACCGGTTCCAGAACGACAAAGATTGTGGCGTCTTCCTGATCAGCTTGAAAGCGGGAGGTCTGGGGTTAAACCTGACTGCCGCGGACTATGTTTTCATTCTGGATCCGTGGTGGAATCCGGCTGTGGAAACACAGGCGATCGACCGGGCACACCGTGTCGGTCAGACCAAACGCGTGTTTGCCTACAAGCTGATCTGTCGCAATACGGTCGAAGAGAAGATCACCGAATTGCAGCAGCAGAAGCGGGAACTGGCGGATGCAATCCTGGAAGAAAACCAGAGCGTCCTCAAGAACCTTTCCAGCGACGATCTGGAACTGCTGCTGTCATAAGTAGAAAACAGTTTACAGCCGGTTGTTGTTTACTTGTCTGAGGATTTCTTTTCAGCTAATCCTCGTGTAAAGGCTTCGTATGCTTCCCGGTATTCTTCGGGGACGGGCAGACGTCGGGTTCCGATACCGTCGGCATTCTGTTTTCTGGTACTGTTGCGTTCGCGTTGTGCAGCCCGACTGGCGGGTTTGAGTGACTTTAACATTTCCTCAAACTGACGCTTTCGGGCCAGCGATTCAGGTGACTGCAATTCCTGATCGGGAGCTTGCAGCTGCTTCTGTAGCCGCTCAGAAAACTGTTGCATCTCTTCTTTGGTCCAACCCAGTTCTTTGAGCAGTTCCTGGTCAACTTCTTTACGCTTCAGCTCATCTTTGATCCGTTTCAGTACCAGATTGGCAGCTTCTTTACCGTATTCCAGATTGGCATCCTCTGCTTCAGGCAGGCCGGGAGGAGATGCATTGCCGGAGTCCTGATCTTCTGCTGTCGCAGACTGTCCCCCTTTCGTAGAGCCACTTCCCTGCGGATCACCTGACTGTTGCCCTGAACTGGATCCGGAACTTTCTCCGGATTTTGATTGACCTTTCCCCTGTGCACCACTTTTGTCTCCGCCTGGTTGATTGCCACCTTTTTCTCCCGATTTGCTTTCGCCGGATTTATTCTGGCCGGACTTATTCTGCTCGGAAGATTTCTCGCCAGATTTGTTGCCTGATTCCGGTTTATTATTCATCGACTGCTTCGAGTCAGCAGGCTGTTTCTGTGAACTCTGTTCCTGATTGCCTTTCTGCCCCGTGGAATCGCCTTTGCCCGGTTGCTGGCTTCCCTTCTGTCCCTGATCATTTTGTGAGCTGTTGCCCTTCTCACCATTCTGTGGCTGTTTTGATTTCTGATCGGTAGGGCGGCCTTTGTCTTGCGGAGGTTCATTGGAACCATCGGGTTGATTCGGTTTCTGTTTGGAATCGGGGTTGGTCGAAGGCTGCTGTTTTCCGGAAGGATTCTGGTCCTGTTGTTCCGGCTTTCTCATTCCCTTCTTCGGATCTGCTTTCGAAGGGTTGTCCGCTTGTTGTGGCTTCGAATCCGGACTACCCGACTCAGGCTTTTTAGAGGCATCACTGGCGGGCGAATCTTTCTCACCAGGACGTGTGGCTGGTTTCTGATTGGGGTCGCTTTCAATTTCCTTATTGGTTTTTCGAGGATCGGCATCGGGGTCGTGGTTTGGAGTGGCTTTCCCTTTGGGATCGCCATTCGATTTTGTCTTCATCGCATCGTCGGAAGGTTCAGCCGGCTCCTGTTTGCCTTTGGGGACCGAGTCGGACTGAGACGGTTTCTGCTTACTGCCGGGATCATTGTCCGGTTTATCTGCCTTGTCTGAAGACGAAGGGCTTGAATTCTTGTCAGGACTATTCTGAGGTTCGCCTTCTGAGCCTTTTCCTGCATCAGAAGAGGGATTGTTCTTTTCGCTTGAGGACCCGGATGATTTCTGATCCTGCATCTGCGGATCGTTTTCCGATTTACCAGAGTCCTGTTTCTCAGCGTCAGGCTTTTGTTTCTGTTCGGAACCCGATTCTGGTTGCTGGCCTTCTTTTTTCAGCTGCTCCAGAATGCGTTTGATTGCTTCCTGATCGTCAGCACCATCGCTGTCGAGTTCCTGTTTGTCGCCAGATTTTTTTGCTTTCTGACCCGTGCCCGGATCATCTGATTTCTGAGGATCATTCGATTCAGATTGCCCGGAATTCTGTTTGCCGGATTTTTGCCCCTCTTTTTCCTGCTGATTTTCGTTTCCGGGTCTGGTTTCATTCCCGGGATTTCCCTTTTCTTCTTTCTGATTCGGGTCTTGCTTCTCAGATGGATTCTGGTCAGTTTTGTCAGATTTATTATCCATCTGCTCCGATTTGTTTTTCGGGTCGGAGTCATTGTTTTGATTCTGAGGGG
>JAGQQP010000908.1 GCA_020426085.1 Planctomycetaceae bacterium
CAGTGTCGGGCCGCTGTGGCGCGGGAGATCCCCAGCACTTCAGCCGCTTCCTGCTCACTCAACCCCGCGAAATAGCGCAGTTTCACCAGTTCGGCCTTTTGTGGCTCTTCTACCGCAAACTGGGTTAATGCTTCGTCCAGCGCTAACAGGTCATCGGGACGTTCAAGGGCCGGCGCTGTGATTTCGGGAAGATCGACTCGGTCATGCTCGCCGCCATGTTTCAACCGTTTTTTGCGACGGGCATTTTCGATCAGAATCCGCCGCATCGACTCGGCTGCCGCGGCGAAGAAATGCCCCCTGTGATCCCACTGCTGTTCTGCAGTTTGCCCCACCAGACGCAGATAGGCCTCATGAACCAGAGCCGTCGCCGTCAGAGTCTGGCCCGGCGCTTCATGCGCCAGTTTCTGTCGCGCCAGTCGCTGGAGTTCAGCGTACACAACAGGCAGCAGTTGATCGGTGGCTGCGACTTCACCTGCTTCCAGAGCCTGTAAGATGTGAGTAATATCCTGCATGCGTTGCGCTCGTACGCGATTGAGACAGATTCGATTTGTGAACGGAAATGTTTCTACCCGCCAGTGTACCCTGTGAGCCAGCCGATGCAAATTAGAATTGTGTTCGAGTTTCCTGACAATGCTGATATCGTTTTTTAATGATCTTATTTTACAACAACACGAAATGTCAGTGAAACTCGACGGCTACGGGGAACGCGTTTGCCCTCGATCAGATCTGATTTGCGAGCAGCGATGCCGTGCTTCCATTCGTAACGGGCGACATCGCTGAAGACCAGCAGACTGCGAGCCTGTAAGGTCTGGCTGATCTTTGTCTGATCGGCAACCTTGATAAAATCCATGCCCACGTGAGATCCCAGGCTGATGCTGGCAATCTGAGGACCAAAACAGGGAATGCAGTCCACGTGCGCTGCGATTCCCTGCCCCGGTTCGTATTCGTTAATAATAAGCTGGTCTGGCTCTGTTTTCAGATAGCCTTCATCTGCCAGGCGTTTCGCGAGTTCGCCCAGCGGTCCGGGAAGCTCACCCAGGAAGAGTGCCGCATCGATATCGCGGGCTGTATAATCATAGCGATAGCCATAATGCTGCACCCGCCGCCTGAGCGTCGTATCCCACAGCTGCTGATCAATCCACTCGATTAACGACACCTCTTCCGCTTCAGAGAGATAATTGTCCTGTAATTGAAAGCCTTCAACATCACTGATAGTAACCGACATTCTGTGGCACTCCTTTTGAATCAATAACCCAAACAAATCTCAATGGTTCCCGGATTCACCCACAACGGAGGTGTAAGGTGTCGAATGGACGACTCGAATGAAAGCCTGTTTCCCTAAATAACTGAAAAAATGAACAATTTATGATTCGAGAAATATTCTGCGAAACGGTAGAATATCTAAGCACTTTAATATTCATCATTTATGACTGTTCTCATATGCATTTTCTCATCCCCCTGCTCTGTCTGTTTTTAATCACTTCGGTCTCTCACGCTGCAGAAAAACCAACCACAGCCGCACAGTCCTTCCGGTCCGGCGTTGTTCTGACCTTCGATGA
>JAGQQP010000909.1 GCA_020426085.1 Planctomycetaceae bacterium
CGGGCGACGGCGATTTGATTTGTCTCCGGAGACCAGGCCAGTGATGTCACCGGCTTCTGTACCGATTTTGCAGGCGCAATGTCTGGCACCGTCAGTTCCATGCGGGCTGGTTCTTTACCCGAAGGGCCTTTGGCTCCCTGGTTAACCCACTCGACCAGCAGGGCAATTTCTGCGTCAGTCAGTTTTTCGCCGCTGTCTTCCGGTGGCATGACTGGTTTCGCTTCGCCTTTGACCATGCGAATCAGTCGGCTGCTGCCGCTGTCGCCTGGTAAGACTGCCGGTCCATGCTTGCCCCCCTTGAGCAATCCCTGGTAGGAGTCGATGGCAAACTTTCCTTCCGGATCATCGACGCTGTGGCAGCCTTCACAGTATTTCCGGAACAGGGGGGCGATCTGTTTCGGATAATCGATCTGCTTTTCTGCTGCAGACAGTGAGTCAGGTCGACTTGTCAGCAGGCAGAGCGAACAGAGCAGTATCAGTTTTGCAGGAAAGTTTGTCATCAGGGACCTCAGGTCAGCGCTTCTATATAAGAATATTAATTCGTATCAGCGGCAGTTCAGCAAACGGTTAATGGTTAAACAGAAACTCGCGACTGCTGAGAACGCCCCAGAACAGATCCTCCACCGCCTGGCGTTTTTCTGCAGGGGGAGTTTCCTGAAGGAGTTTCAACAGTTTGCTTTCTTCTTCCGCTGTCGGCTGACGCGAAAGACAGAGCAGATAGATTTCGGCTATCAGTTCCTTGTCTGATTTCTTCGCCTCCAGCATTTTGGTGACACGGCTGGATTTGTCTTTGAGCTTGTTGTTGATCGTATCCCCATTGGAAATATGCAGGACCTGAACCATCGTCGGTTCTTCCGTCCGCTCGCATTCGCACGTAATCATTCTCTCGTTGCGACCAAATGTTTTCAGGAAGTACGAAATGACCGAGGAGTCGTACAACTGAATTGCCCGGGTTCCCTTGGGGTAGAAGTCAGTTTTCTGTGGGTTCGGCTCATAGTACATTGTGAATTCTGAAGGAACATCAGTCACCTGGGAAATCGCATCCAGCAGGACTTCCGCCATCATGCGACGGGGATAGTAGCGGGAATAAAAGCGTTTCTCATCCTTATTCTCGGGGAGAGGCTGACTGCTGCGCTGATAAGCGGCGGATTGCAGAATGACTTTCATCAATGCTTTCAGATCGAAATCGTGGTCGACCAGGTAGCCGGATGCAGCAGCTAACAGTTCTTCATTGCTGGCCGGATTGGATTCGCGCATATCATCGACCGCTTCCACCAGTCCGACGCCGAAGTAATTAGCCCAGACACGATTGGTAATCGCGCGGCTGAAAAAGTGGTTGTCTCTGGAAGTCAGCCATTCAGCTAAATAGACGCGGCGGTCTTCAGGGGAATTGATGTCGATCGGCGTCCCATCCAGAGGGGTCGGCGGTTGAGGCTTTCCCGTGAGTGGTTGTACCAGATCCCCTTCGGTGGCGACAAACAGGGTGCGAATGCCATCGCCGGCACTTTGTGCCCCGCCCCAGCCTTTGGCAAAAAAAAAAAAAAAAAAGTTAGCCATC
>JAGQQP010000910.1 GCA_020426085.1 Planctomycetaceae bacterium
AATCAGTCTAGTAATGTTGTATTGCCCTCTGTATAGATAACTCCGGCTACCTGCTGCCCGGAGTTGTTCTTCCAGAGGAAGTGAGGTGTCTTCTACAAATGCCAGGGTGGATGAAAAAGTCGTTGTACCAAATCTGAGGAATGGCTTCTTCAGACCCGCCTGAAGACGTTGTTTTGACAGTTCAAATTTTTCCGGTTCCGTAATCTTTAATATAGGATTGAAATCATCATCCCAGACGTGTTCCACTGATTGATGATAGAGATAAACCGCTGCCAGATAATCGTAAAGGGCATTTTCCGGATCGTGGGCGACACCTTCATCAAGGACATTTAGCCAGTTTGCATGTCTGGGAATCAATCCATAATCGTTTGCGATATGAAACTGGAGCAGAGCCCGCTGCCGCCAGAGTTCGACATTATCAGGAGCCAGATCTGTTGCTGTTTTACTTTGAGCAAGACAGGCAGCATGGCAGATCGATTCAAATTCGCTATTCAGAGAGTGAATCGCTTCCTCATCCAGTTTTCGCCGGAGCTGCAGGGGGAGTCCAGATCCCGATGGATCCGTTGTAAGATAGTTCACGTAAAAATAAATTTGGGGAGAATCCAGCATCCAGGCTGCTCCCATGGCAATCTGGGGATCTGTCCGGGTTTCAGGGATCTGCGAGATCTGCCTGAGCCAGTATTCTGCCTGGATTGGGGGGATTTCCTCGCCGATCATTGTTGTTTGTCCTGACAAACGCAGGGCGCTGTCTTTCCAGTCATACCAGAAACCGCGCCAGCCCGACGGGGAATCATGAAGGACAAATGCCAGACGCAGACCCAGTACGATCATGACCAGCAGAAGTAAGATCAGGTGCCAGCCTTTTTTCAGATAGCCGAGTTTCTGAGAGGAAAGAAGTCGCATGACCATTGAGAACGATTGAATCAGGGATTGAGATTAAATCAAACTCAGAATTTTTCTGATTGATTCAGAATTTCTTCGATCAGTTTCAGTTTCTGCTGCTGATATTGCAGGACTTTTCTGTCGAAGTAGAGACTCAGCAGCGAAATCGGGATCACGATCAGCGCACAGGCAGCGATCCAGAACGGCATCCAGTCAACGATCAGGTACAGACCGAATATTCCCAGGGCCAGCAGAAACATAACCAGGTGTGCGCGGACGCGCAGTTTCTGGATGCGAATATTTTTCCTGATCTGTGGTGCGACACGTGCCGGGTTCTTACCGGCCAGTTCCTGCTGAATGTCAATTTCCCGAGCCATCGGGTTGCCCTCCGTGCAGGGAGTGTGGATTCATAATTCGTGTGCTGTATTTGCGGCTTTCTGACAACGGCTTTGCATCCCCAGCAGTACAAAACCGATGATGGGCAGCAGGATGTCCGAATAAAACATCACGCCTGCATTCCCAGGGGCGAAGTTGTGTGCGGTGATCATCTGGTAGATGTGGCCTCCCGCTGCGCCCAGCTGAAACATGGCCGGCCCCACGACCGCAGCGGCTCGCATACCCAGACTGCCGCGGAATGCCAGAAAGCCGACGACGGCATAACCCAGGCTGGCAG
>JAGQQP010000911.1 GCA_020426085.1 Planctomycetaceae bacterium
CTTTTCCGAATTCACCGCCAAAGCCAACCCCGATGTAGCAGAACTGGCTCCCGGGATTTCCAAAGCGCTCATCACAACGCTGTTTGGTCTCAGTGTTACCGTTCCCGCTCTTGCCAGTTTTGCTTTTTTCCGTAACAGGATTGATGAGTTGGTTGCACAATCCTCGTTATTAGCCGAACACGTTTTTGCTGACTTCAAACGCAGTACTCCTGTGGCAGCAAAACAGTCAGCAAAACCACAACGGAAACGGCCGGAAGAGGAACTGGCACAACGGCTCGCCGATCAACAGGGAACGCGTCCCTCATCACCTCCCGGAGGTTAACAGAGATGCGAGTCCCCACACGCCCCCGTCAGCCGGGAATTCGATTTAACATCACCCCCCTGATCGACATTGTCTTTCTGCTGATTGTCTTCTTTCTGGCTGCGACTCACCTGACTCAGAATGAGAAACTGGAGGCAGTCGAACTGCCCGAGGCTTCTCAAAACGAAAGCGAACCGGATGAAGCACCACGTCGGATGATTATCACGATCACCCTCGATGAGAAAATGCATCTGCGCGGCAGCGAAATCACACCGGAAGAACTGGAAGCACAACTGCTGTCTCTGGATGAAAGTAAACGGCACGAAATGGAGATCCGAATCCGCGGCGACCGTCGAATTCCGTACCGAATTGTGGAACCCGTATTGATCAGTTGCGCCCGTGCAGGCATTTCTAACGTCAAATTTTTAGTCCTGAACGAGTAACTGCCTCTGCCATGAAAATCCCCTCTCATCACAACAGCCGAGCTGACATTCAGGACCAGGCTACCATGACCCCGATGATTGACGTGGTATTCCTGCTGCTGATCTTCTTTATCAGTGCCTCGGCAAATCAGATTCGAGAATTTCTGCTGCCGACGGAACTCGCGACCGGCAGTATTGAATCGGTCGAACCGACGCCGCGAGAACAACCACTGGGCGAAGTCTGGTTAAAACTCAAACGCCAGGACAACCAGACCATTGTAGAATTAAACGAGCGCGAGTATGCTCAGTTCGATCAATTGAAACAGACATTGACGCAACTGGCCGAACTGGCACCAGAGATCCCGGTGATCCTGGATATCCAGGAAGAAGTTCCCCTGGGCGAAATGATCCGCACCTACGATACCTGCCTGGCAGCCGGCTTCCAGTCAATCAATTTTGCGACCGATGCGAATAAAGTCGCTCCGAAAAAGAAACTGTAAATTTCTTAATATTGAAATCTGATTTTCCTCATGAAGTTATTTGATACTCACGCCCACCTGGATGAAGAAGCCTTTCACCCTGATCGCCCGGAAACCGTGCAAAACGCCATCGACGCCGGCGTGGAAACGATTCTATCCATTGGCATCACCGCGGAAAGCAGCCAGCGTGCTGTTGACCTGGCGGCAACCTTCTCGAATGTTTACGCGGTAGTCGGAATTCAGCCTAACTATGTCGCACAAATGAAACCCAATGACTGGGAACTGATCGAGACACTCTCGACGGCAGACAAAGTCGTTGGCATTGGTGAAACAGGCCTGGATCGATAC
>JAGQQP010000912.1 GCA_020426085.1 Planctomycetaceae bacterium
TCAGCGTATGAATGTCTTCGGATTACGGAACCCGTCAGTTCGTGCTGACTTTCACAGCGCAACACTTATAGGAAGGCTGACTGGAATACGGATCGAAGACGGCATCGGTCAGTTGATTGGTCTCTTCATAATGCATGGGAATGAAAAGCTGTCCCGGTTGAACCGATTGAGTAATAAACGCGCGTGCTTTCAGGTGACCCCGCTGCGACTCCACCATGATCCAGTCATTCGGCTGAATCGAATGTTCGCGGGCATCCTGGGGATTCATCTCCACATAGATCCGTTCCGGATAAAGCTTGCGCAGCACATCGGAGTTTCGTGTTCTGGTCTGCGTATGCCACTGGGATGCGGTACCGCGACCCGTTAGCAGAATGAAAGGATACTGCTCGTTAGGCGGTTCCGGCATTTTGGAAGGTTCTGAAAAGATAAACCGTGCCCGACCATTCTCATGAAAATACGCGCCGTCTTCAAAGAGGCGGCGTTGCGGTTCGGGTGGTTGTGTCTGTGTATCGGGAAATGGCCATTGAATGCCCCCCTGCTCGTCGACAGCTGCGTAATTTTCGATACCGGAAAAATCGCAGGGTTGACCTTTGGATAACTGTTTCATCAACTGAAACACATCTTCCGGTGATTTCCATTTGGAGAACATTTCGCCGCAGCCCCAGTATTGGGCAATCAGTTTAAAGATAGAAAAGTCAGACAAGGCCTGTCCGGGAGCGCGTTTGACGCGCTTCACGCTACCAATCCTCCGCTCGGCATTGATGAAGGTCCCCTCTTTTTCACCCCAGCCTGCAGCCGGCAGGATGAGGTCGGCAAATTTTGCGGTTTCCGTATTATGATACATATCCTGAACCACCAGGAAATCGAGACGGTCCAGAATGTCGCGTACCTGTCCCTGATTGATCCAGGAATGCGCCGGGTTCGTGCAGATGACCCACAGTCCTTTAATTTTACCGGCCAGAATTCCTTCGATGATTTTGTGATAAGGCCAGCTGTTTTGATCGGGAATCCGTTCCGTCGGGATCGAAAGCACGCGGGCAACTTTCTCGCGGTGTTCGGCGTTCAGAAAATCATGCCCCCCCAATAGATTCGTGGTATTGCTGAATAATCGGGACCCCATCGCATTACACTGCCCTGTAATCGAGTTGGCTCCGGTGCCCGGGCGACCGATGTTTCCGGTCATCAATGCCAGGTTAATCAGAGCCTGCGCGGTACGGACTCCCTGGTAGCTTTGATTGACTCCCATGGTCCACCAGAACGAAACCCGTTTACCTGATTTGATCAGATCAGCAAACTTTTCGATCGCTGACTGGCTCAACCCGGTTTCGGTAATGACTCGCTCCAGCGGATATTCGGCAACGTAGTCTGCGAACTCCTGAAATCCTTCGGTATGCTCCTGAATGTATTTTTCGTCGATGGCCCCCTGCTCAATCAGGATTCTAGCAATCCCGTAAAATAGAGGCAGATCGGACTTTGGATAGATCTGCAGGTGCAGGCTGGCTTGCATTGCGGTTTCGGTTTTGCGTGGATCGAC
>JAGQQP010000913.1 GCA_020426085.1 Planctomycetaceae bacterium
CCAATCAGATATTTTTTATCATCGCCTGGCGTCCAGGGATTGGGCCCCCCCTTTTTGGCGTTGTATCCGCCTCGCATCTTTCCACCGGCGTTCAGAACGCGTTGTCCATTTACGTCCACATTAGAGCCGTCATTGTGGGGTGCGGTCACCATGTAGCCAAACTGGGAACTGCCGTCAGCCGTGTAATCCTGAAAATGGAATCCGGTTCCGCGCCCACTTTTATATTTGTCGGCTCCATTGTAATACAGGGCTGCAGCGCGGGTCGTCTGCCAGTCCATACCGTCAAACACGAACAGGATGATATTCTTTTTGCCCGCTTTGAGAGCTGCTTCCTGGATGTCGTAGAGATTCGTCTGGTCCAGGTATTTGGCTTTCGGATTCAGCGTATTTTCAGGCAGAAATCCGTAAATGGTTTCGAGTTTTTTCTTATCGCGATAGACGCTGTTCTTGCCGGTATAAGAATTCAAATTGTAGCCGGGCACACCATTTTTGGTTCCGAAAGTGTAAACCGGAATCAGTCGCAGAGAATGAGTGGACCACTGGGTATAGTTGTCCGGATCAAAGCCCCAGTGGGCAATCGGGCTCTTTTTGTTCTTGATGGCTGCGGTCTGGATCTTGCGAATGTAATCTTCAGTCGGTTTTTCCGCCAGAACAGGAGCCAGGTTGAGAAGCAGGACCAGCGACAGCAGGCTGGAAGAAACAGCAAAATTCATGGTAGCCTCGGGATTGAAGAAAGCAGAATCATTCGTGATGAAAACCGGCGGGTACCGAGTCATTATAGCCGCAGTCCGACACTGTTTGTAAAGCGCGGGGCGTGAAGCCTCAGTTAAGTTTTGGAGATTCCTGACGCTGCCATTCACTTCGATCCTGCTGCCGCTCGAAAATCTGCGGGAGGGGTGCATATGTATCAATGCAGGGGTACATCTCTCAGTCACGAGTGAACCCGGCTTTGGGGACGATTCAGAGATCAGTCGCATGAGGAAAAACCTGTACTAACGATACAGACTGCCTGATAATTGTGCAAATTTCAGGAATGGTATATGTTTTGCATTATTAAGATATTCGGTAATACCATAGAATCTTCTAGGAATGACTTACTCAGATCAGGAAATTAAGATGACTCCTCGGGAAGTGCTCGCCCTCTGTCGTGAACGGGAAATTCAGGCCGTTGATTTACGGTTTATGGATTTTCCGGGAACCCAAAAACATTTCACTATTCCAGCTAAGATATTGGTAGAGAAGAGCTTCGAAGACGGTTTTGGTTTCGACGGCTCCTCAATGCGTGGCTGGAAAGCGATTAATGAAAGCGACATGCTGGTTGTTCCACAGCCGGATACTGCCTTTGTTGATCCCTTTATGTCCAATACGCTGGTGATGACCTGTAATATTCAGGACCCGATTACCCGCGAAGACTATGCTAAAGATCCGCGCAATGTTGCCCGAAAAGCAGAAAGCTACATGCGGTCGACTAAAATTGCCGATGTCGCCAATTTTGGACCCGAAGCAGAGTTTTTTATCT
>JAGQQP010000914.1 GCA_020426085.1 Planctomycetaceae bacterium
GAGACGCGTACGAAGAGAACCATCATATACTGTGTCATCAACCTGAATAACCAGACCGCCAATCACTGACTGGTCTATGGATGTTTGTAGTACTGGAGAAAAACCCAGTGTTTCACTCAACCGTTGTTTAATGCTTGATAATGTTTCATCCGAGAGTTCAAAAGCAGAGCGTACCAGCACTGATTTTTTGCCGGATTCTGTGTCGCGTAATTTGATCACCTGAGACAGAATCTGTTCCAGTAAATCAAGCCGGTCATGCCGGGCCAGGACTCTGATAAAGTTTGTCAGCAGTTCTGAAGCATGCGGGGCGATCACGCGATCAATCAAACTGAGCCGTTCATCTCGATTCAGAGAATGAGACGTCAGGATCTGTCCGAAGTCCGGAAACTGAGTGGTCACCGCGTTCAGAAATTCAGAAACCTCTTCGATCGCTGAATCTTTATCAGACTCCTGAATCGTTCCCAGAAATGCTTTGGCATACACCTTGGCAATTGAAATTGCACTGGGGTCTTCCATTACACTGGGAATATGAGCTTTTACTTTTTCCTGATCGTTCACGCGGATCATAACTCACAACTAAAGGATAAATTAATTCAAACAATACAACCGCGTTTGAATAAGTCGTTTCTACTGCAAATCAGTTTGAACTGCCTGATATCTGAGACAGAGCCTCGTTAATCAGCCGGTCACGATCTGATTCATTCAGAGCACGTCCGAGGACCTGCTCCGTGGCATCAATCACGCGTCCATTCATCTGGTCGAACAGATCTTTCAGCGCCAGTTCACGTGCCCGTTCAATTTCGCCAACAGCATGAGCCTTAATGGACTCCGCTTCCTGACGAGCCTGTTCGAGAATGTCCTGTTTGATACGATCTGCATCTGATCGTGCTTCGACCATCATTGCCTGGATCTCATCCTGAGCCGCCTCGATCTTACGGGCGTGTTCCTTTACTAATTCTTCAGACTCTTTCTGTTTGGATTCTGCCGTGTTGATGGCAGTAATCACTCGTAATTCACGTTCGTCTAATGCCTGAATCAATGGTCCCCAGGCAAACGCCTTGAGGACAAAGATAAAGACGACAAACACGATGAGTGACCACAGTGCCAAGTCTGTTTTCCAGTGCAGTGGTGGCCCTGCTGGATGTTCAGCTCCTTCAGCCGCATACAATGATGCATCTAAGCCAAGCAATCCACTGCCCAGGATCACGCCACTGACAATCATCAGCATGATAAGACACCGGCTTGTAAAAAGACTTTTTAACATGATCAGAAATTCTCACATTGGAGTCGAAAGTAACAGTTGGGAACTCGCACGCTCACAAAGAGTGCGGCTTGTCCTGTAAGTTCGTAATACTGTTTAAAGTACAATTAAGACATGCAGATGATAAGTGCGAAGAATGTAGCACCTTCGATCAACGCTGCTGCAATGATCATCGCAGTCTGGATCTTACCACCAGCTTCAGGCTGACGGGCAATCGATTCTACTGCAGATGCACC
>JAGQQP010000915.1 GCA_020426085.1 Planctomycetaceae bacterium
TGTTGTAGGCACCCCAGAAGTAGTGGTTGGACATCGTCAGAAATTCCAGGATTGCATCTTCGCGCTCGCCGGCCAGAATTCGGGTGGCCAGATGGTCGACGCCGAGCACGAGTTTATTCAACTGATGTGCTTCGCCAAAGGCAAGCACCTGGTTCAGCGACTCCATGACTTCGGGTGCCAGTTCGAACGGCTTTCCCAGTTGGAGCACGTCGTAGTCGTCGATGTCTTCCTGTGTATAGCCGACCCGGTTGCAGGTGAAATCGGAAGGGAAGGTGAATACAAAATGGGCGTCGGTGAAGAACGGGTTTTTGGTTTCGTGGTGATAGTTAAAGCGCACGCTGTGCGATTCGAGCGTGCTCCGCGTTTCGTTGACGTCTTTCGTGCTGAAGATTTCACCGATGTAACGGGCGTTGGGCTTTTTGCTGGAAAGCGGGTAGAGCCGATTGAACATCGTGATTTCGTCGGAGTAGTCCTTGTCGAGAGGCTCCAGGATGAACATCCGCGGATAATCGGGATGCGAGGTGAGGATGTATACATTGTGCGTATTATTTCGGAAAGCCGCCGAAAAACGGTAAGGTCCCATCAGATAGAGTTCATGCAGATAAGGCAGGACTTCACCTGTTTCCACCTGCAGCACGATGCCGCGCATCGTCCCCAGGAGATCTTCGATGCCGCTGGAGATACGGCGTTCGAAAATTTTCATGCGGTAGTCTTCAAAAAACTCCGAATTTTTTTTGTCGCCGCCCGGTTGATACTCTAATGTATTGATGCTCACTGGAATCTTCCCTTCCTGAAACTGTGACGCGTTTGATTTTTGGCTTGGAAACCTGAGAGGAACCGCAGCCCACACGACTTCCTGATTCGATTTCATAGACTGCAGCAGGTGTTATGTTACCGCGCCAAACCGATTTTGTAATGTTTGTATTGCTTTCTTTTCATTTTTTTCACAGGCCGTCTGGCTGCCTCCTGCGGAATGGCGTTGCGGCGAAAGTGGAATTTCGCCACGCAGATTCGGAATGACAGTCCTTCCATCTGAAGTTATGCTGAAATACTGGAAACCATCTCGATTTCACTCTGGAGAGACACGAGCCGATGAAGCGCCTTCCAAGCGATGTATTGTCTAAATTCAGGAAATTATTTTTTGTGATCCTGATCCTCACTGTTTTCCTCGGCAGTCAGGGGAAGCTGGCCGCAGCAGAACCCGCGCGTTCTCCCAATATTGTGATGATTATTTCAGACGATCAGACGTTCCGCGATTTCGGCTTCATGGGCAACAAAGAAATCCAGACGCCTCACATCGACCAGCTCGCAGCACAATCGACCCGGTACGTGAATGGTTATCTGCCAACCAGTGTCTGCAGCCCTTCGCTGGCGACCCTGCTGACCGGCCTCTATCCGCATCAGAGCGGGATTCACTACAATCATCCGCCACCAGGGAACAGTGCCTTCAACAAAATGACCTCACGCCGGGAATACGAGTCGAGCCGCAGCCAGGC
>JAGQQP010000916.1 GCA_020426085.1 Planctomycetaceae bacterium
ATTATTGTCCCGTTTTTCGAGAAACGGACCGAAGGCCTGTATCATAACAGCGCTTACGTGATTGACGCAGATGGCAGTGAAGCTGGCCTGTATCGCAAGATGCATATTCCTGATGACCCCTGTTTCTACGAGAAGTTTTATTTCACGCCTGGCGATCTGGGTTTCAAAGCCATTCAGACCCGCTTCGGGAAAATCGGCACCCTGATCTGCTGGGACCAGTGGTTCCCCGAAGGCGCCCGGATCACCGCGTTAAGCGGCGCGAATGTACTGATCTACCCGACCGCCATCGGCTGGCATCCCCACGAAAAAGAAGAGTACGGCGTCAAGCAGCACGATTCCTGGATGACCATTCAACGAAGTCACGCTATCGCCAACGGCACCTTTGTCGCAGCCGTCAACCGGGTTGGATTTGAACAGCCTGAACCCGAACAGCCGGGACTGGAATTCTGGGGCGCTTCGTTTATTTGTGGTCCGCAGGGAGAAATCATTGCCCAGGCTTCGCACGACCAGGAAGAAATTCTGATCGCCGAGGTCAACCTGGATGCGATGGCAGAAGTCCGGCAGAACTGGCCTTTCCTCCGCGACCGCCGCATCGACGCGTATGGTAACATCCTGAAACTCTATCATGACGATTCCACGCCATGAGCGAAATCACACGCAGACTGCCCGCGGAATGGGAATCGCATCAGGCAACACTCCTCTGTTTTCCGCATAACGGTAATGACTGGCCGGGCAAGTACGAGGTCATCAAATGGGCATTTGTCGAAATCATTCGCAAGGTGGCCGAGTATGAGCGCGTCCTGCTGGTTGTGAAAAATGAGGAACTGCAGCAGAAGGTCGATGCGATGCTGCAGCAGGCACACGCCAATACGAAGCAGGTCAAATATATCCTGCAGAATACGAACCGCAGCTGGATGCGCGATTCGGGGCCGATTGTCGTGCAGCGAAGTGACGGCAAGCGGGAAGCATTGCAGTTCCGCTTCAACGGCTGGGCCAAGTATCCCAACCATCGTCTCGACTGGCAGGTTCCCTCTGCAGTAGCGAAATCGCTCAAGGTTCCTGTAACAGAGGTCTGCTACCAGGGACGCCCGGTGGTTCTGGAAGGGGGCGCCATCGAAGTCAATGGACGAGGCACCCTGATCACGACTGAAGAATGTCTGCTTGATCAGAAAACCCAGGTTCGCAATCCTGGTTTCACGAAAGAAGATTACGCGGCAATTTTTCATGAATACCTGGGCGTCACAAATGTGATCTGGCTGGGGGACGGCATTGAAGGGGATGACACGCACGGACACGTGGATGACATCTGCCGATTTGTGAATCCGACGACTGTCGTCACCTGTGTGGAGTCGAACACCAGAGATGTCAATCATCGTCGCCTGGCACAGAATCGGGAGCGTTTGAAAAGTTCCCGCCTTGAAGACGGCAGTAAACTCAAAGTGGTAGAAATGCCGATGCCGGCACGACTTGACTTCGAAGATTTACGTT
>JAGQQP010000917.1 GCA_020426085.1 Planctomycetaceae bacterium
AACGAATACAAGGTACGCTCGATCTTCCTCTAAACGCAGAAGGGGAGGAACAGGTAAAAAAACTCATTTCGCAGATCGAAAACTCTGGGATTGAAACGATTATCACATCCTCTTCAGAGCCAGCCCTGTCGACTGCCGAACAGCTGGGGGAAAACCTGGGAGTACCCGTCAAGGAAAAAGAAGGTCTGAAAAATCTGAATCAGGGTCTCTGGCAGGGACTGGAATACGAGGAAGTTCGCCGGAAATATCCTAAACTACTGAAACAATGGACAGAATCACCAGAAACGGTTTGTCCCCCGGAGGGAGAACTGGCCTCCGAAGCTGTAAAACGCGTGCAAAAAACACTGCAGAAATACCTGAAAAAGAAACAGAACTTTGCTATTGTGGCTTCTGAACCTCTGGCAACAATCATTTCCTGCGTGTTACGTAATGAGAACCAGGAAAAAATTTCTTTTGAACACAACGGTAAATTCTGTCAGAATGAAATGTTCGAAATTCTTGAATCACCTCCCAAAAAAAGTGATTCAAAACAGGTAAGTTCTGACGATCAAACAGAAAAGAAGGATTCCCCCCAGGGTCAAGGAAACCACACAGAGAAGTGGCGGTTCGAGGAGGCCAAATAAGATGAGTTCAGCTCCAAAATCTAATATTGATTCATGGTTAAGTCATTCTTCCCGTCCCAAACGGGGAGTACCGGAAGGACTCTGGCAACGCTGTCCCGCCTGTAATGCCACCGTTTTCTGTAAACAGGTCGAGCAGGGGCTGGGTCTCTGCCCGGAATGTGATCACCATTTTTACATCTCAGCAGAAACCCGAATTCAGCAACTGCTTGACCCAGACAGTTTTGAAGAATGGTTTCCGGATATCACCGCCGGTGACCCGTTAGAATTTGCGGACAAAAATAAAACTTACAAAGATCGGCTCGTCATTGAGCAGAAGAAAACAGGGATGAAAGATGCCTGTATCGTCGGGCGTGGCTACATGCGAGGTCGTCCCCTGGTGATTGGCATTACGGACTCTGCTTTCATTATGGGCAGTATGGGATCCGTAGTGGGTGAAAAACTGACACGGGCCATCGAACAGGCGACCGAGTTGAAACTGCCACTGATCATTATCAGTGGTTCCGGTGGTGGCGCTCGTATGCATGAAGGAATTTTCTCCCTGATGCAGATGGGTAAGGTCTCTGCTGCACTCGGACGCTACCATGATAAAGGTGGGTTGTTTATCTCCGTTCTGACCAACCCCACCATGGGAGGGGTGGCCGCCAGCTTTGCATCGCTGGGAGATATTGTAGTTGCAGAACCAGAAGCACTGATCGGATTCGCCGGACCACGCGTCGTTGAGGCCACAATCAAAAGTCCGCTGCCTGAAGGCTTCCAGACCAGTGAATTCCTGCTCGAACATGGTTTCATCGACCGCATTGTTCCCAGACCAAAACTTCGCTCGGAACTGGCACGCCTGATCGACTATTGTGCCT
>JAGQQP010000091.1 GCA_020426085.1 Planctomycetaceae bacterium
CACCCGTTTACTCCCCCCTTTTCCATGCAACAGAACTACGACGGGAGAATCAGAGGCATTACTGGATTCAAAGTAGGTAATCGCAATCGGCCACCCACCCTGTGCTGTTAAAGTCTGTTCCTGAGGTTTAGGCGGGCCTTTGGTATCAGACTGCGCGAAGACGGCACTGCTGCTCATCAGCGAAAGAGAGACCAACGTGAAGACCGAACAGACAAAGTGTGATTTTTTCATACAGCTTAAAAGATTTCGCACGGAACCCCCTCAACGTTGGAATAAATTCTCAGTGACTGTAAGCTTGATGAGACAGACTGTCCTGGATTTGCATTATTTATGATGAACTATACTTTTATTCTATGGGTTCTTCACAGTAAGGTCAAATAGTGTCCTTGCTTTTCAAGACTTACCCTTTCCCGTCTTCGGTATTTCTCAGTATTTATCATCACTTCACAACGCGAGAACAGACCGCCGATGCAGGACCAGGAAAGCTACGAAACCCCAGATCGACCATTCCTCGGTCTTAAACGGGATGACCAGTTTTTCCTGGGAATCCTGTTCATCGGCATCCTGATCTTTGCGATGATTCATTTGATTCAGATGTCACACTGGGGAACCGAACCGATTGAAATCAAACATCTACCTCATCTCACCTATGAGTATCAGATTGATATCAATCAGGCAACCTGGGTGGAGTTTGCGCAACTTGAGGGTATCGGCCCTGCACTGGGAAAACGGATTGTGGCCTACCGGGAAGCAAACGGTCCCTTCGCTTCCATCGATGACCTGTTGAACGTTAAAGGAATTGGAGCACAGAAACTGAATACCAACCGCAGGCATCTGGTTTTAAATCCTCCAATGAATAATGCAAGCCACTGAAATCGATTCTGTTCAGGCTTGTACAGCGTCAGAATGCAGATGCACGCTGATTCCTTCTCAAAAACAGCAGTTTTTCAATATCTTTGCTGCTCCCGTTCTGAAGTCAGTTGATTCCACACACGAATCACGGTTGAATAGTCATTTCAATCATTTTTCCAGATCCAGCCTTTCTGGCTGATCTTGCCCGAAATAGCGTTTCATCTAAAGGGTTAACTTCTTATGGCAGGTTTTGATCATGGCCCCAACGAGCCAGATGAACAGGAGAGCCTCGAGACTATTTCGCGAAATACGCGTCTGGGTCTCATCCTCTTCCTGGTCTATCTGGTATTGTACGGCGGATTTGTTTTTCTGAATACGTTTTCACCTGCCCAGATGGAAGTGGTCGTATTTGCGGGCCTGAACCTGGCCATCGTCTATGGCTTTACCCTGATCATCGCCGCATTTCTGCTGGCCATGATTTACGGCTGGATGTGTCGAAATGAGATCACCTCCCCGACTGCAAAGAACGGGGAGGCAAAACCATGATTTATGAACCATCCTTTATGGCCGTCTTAATCTTTGGGGCCATCGTTGCTGTAACCCTGGGCCTCAGTTTCTGGCTGGGGGCCAAAGCCAAATCAGCGAAAGGTTACTTTGCAGCCGGCGGTGGCATCCACTGGTTTGTAAACGGAGTGGCCTTTGCCGGCGACTATCTGTCAGCTGCTTCCTTTCTGGGTATCTGTGGCATGATTGCCTTTTATGGATACGATGGATTCCTGTACTCCATCGGTTACCTGGCAGGCTGGATCGTCGCTTTGTTCGTCATTGCCGAACCCCTGAAGCGCATGGGCCGCTTTACCTTCGCTGATGCACTCGACAGTAAATTCCAGTCCAGAGGCATCAAACTGGCCGCCGCCATCAGTACACTGGCCGTCAGTATTTTTTACCTGATCCCTCAGATGGTTGGTGCCGGCGCACTGATCACGCCTCTGCTCGGCTTCCCTCATTATGTCGGCGTATTAATGGTCGGGACAATCGTCATCCTGATCGTGGTCACCGCAGGGATGGTCAGTACAACCTACGTGCAGTTTCTGAAAGGCTCTCTGCTCGTCATCTTCAGTACTATTCTCACAATTCTGATTCTGCAGCGGGGTCTTTCCACCGAACCGGTCAATGACGGAAAGACAACCCACCAGTTTCAGATCCTCGGCCCGGTCGCAGCCAACGATCTTCAGCAATGGAGGTCAGAACTCAAGCTGACCGACCAGGACAAACTGACCTCCCTCGACCAGGGGCCCTGGGCTAAAAAAGGCTTTCTGCAACTGACGCGGGACGGAAAAACATCTTACTGGAAAATATCCGAAAATCAGGATCAGCAATATTTCCTTTCCGAAACCCAATACAAACTGGTTACCTCTCAGGGCGCAGTTCTCATCAACGGATTACCTCAGGGGACCGGCGAAGGAGAGACCGATTTTTATCCTGTGGGACGCATCAGCAAACTGCCCGGCAATAAAACCGAAACAGGTCCGCTGGGACTGACCAGCTTTTTAAGCACGATTCGTGAAAGCGAAATCATCCTCTGGGGTTCTGATTCCGTTAAAGAAGACGATGGTTCTACTGTGACGATCTATTACCCCAAACCAACGTCTGGGGAGAAAGTTCTCAGCCCTGGTAACCATCCTAAGTTTGCCGGTATTCGTGGTGATAAATTCTCTGAGAAACTTAACTTCCTCTCACTGATGCTGGCGCTCTTCTGTGGAACCGCATCGCTGCCTCACATTCTGATTCGCTACTACACGGTTAAGGATCAGGCCAGTGCACGAAAAAGTACGATCGTCGGTATCGGCAGTATTGGTTACTTCTATATCCTGACCCTGTTTATGGGTCTGGGAGCCATGACCAGTGGTGCCATGGATGTTACCAACTCCAACATGGCAGCTCCCCTGCTGGCAAAGAGTATCGGCGACTGGCTGTTTGCAGTTATCTCTGCGATTGCCTTCACGACGGTCCTCGGAACCGTCAGCGGACTGATTATCGCTTCCAGCGGCGCAGTAGTACACGACCTGATGTCGAGCTTTCTGAAAATCGAAATGAATGACTTCGCCAAAGTCCGCATCGCCAAGATCGCCTCCGTTGTCGTGGGAGTGATCGCCATCATCCTGGGCATCCTGTTTGAAAAATTCAATGTAAACTATCTGGTTGGCTGGGCTTTCAGTGTGGCAGCTTCGGCGAATCTACCGGCACTGGTGATGCTGCTCTTCTGGCCTAAAACAACCAAGCAGGGAATCACCGTCGCGATCTTTACCGGCATGATTTCTTCACTGGGCTGGATCCTGCTGAGTGCCGACTCGTACAAAGGGATCTACGGATGGAAAGCTGAAGATGCCATCGTCCCCTTCAGTCAACCGGGACTGGTCACCATCCCGCTGGGTTTCATTGTTCTGATAGTCGTCTCATTATTGACGCAGCCCAAATCTGAGGATTCGGTCAATTGACAGATCAACCACTTGAACAGGAATGGCTGACAGCAACTGCAATGGAGGATGAATTTACCGTCCTCTTTCGCCTGCTGCCGACAATCCCACAGAATCTCAAAACTGCTGATTTTCCCGCCCGGGTAGAGATCATCTGGTCTTACACATCGCCTAACGAAACGGGGATGCCCGGTCCTGAAGATCAGCAACTAATGAATCAGTTTGAGGATCAACTGGTCGAGATCTGGCTTAAAACAGGTTTAGGACACCTGACCATGTTGATCACGGGAAACCAGATCTGCGAATGGCAGTGGTATCTGCGCGATGCGGAGCAGGCGCTGCAGGTGTTGAACGAAGCACTGGCAGACGAGGAACCTCTACCGATCGAATTCCATACCGAAAACGATCCAGACTGGTACTCCTACACGAACTTCATGGAACAGGTCACCGCCTGAGCAGAATTCAGGCTTCCTGCTCAGGTTGATTCCCGAAGCGATCCAGAATTTCATTTACTGTGGATCGAATCGTAATGCACAGACCATCCAGATCCAGGTCGTCTTCATCCAGACCAAAAGGCTCTTCTACTGAATGCGCAATGACTTCAATCCCGATCATAAAGTAAGCCATGATCACAGTCATGGGTACGGTCCAGAATTTAAAGTCTTCCACCAGCCCCCAAGGCAGTGTTAGCAGATAGAGCGTGATACAGTGTCTCACGAATCTCCGGTACGAAGGCGACAATCGCGTACGGCGAATTCGCTCACAGGCACCGCAGATCTCCATCAGTTCCCGCGTCTCGGAATCAATCACCCGCAGTTCATCACCATCGATGATCCCGGAACGTTTCCAGCCGATGACTCTACGGTAAATCAGGTCTGCAATGTAAGCCGGGATATGGCGGGGAGGCGGATCAATCTGCTCCAGTTCCGGAAACATCGAGAAGTCGTCATCTTCACGCAGATGATCCCGCAGTGCCTCAGGAAAAGCGACCAGCAGATCTCCAAGTTCCCTTAATTGTTCTCTACTGAAATTGGTCAGCTCACGAAATTTGATCGCCATATTTCGGCTGATATTGACGAGTTTGCCCCACAGCTTGCGGGCTTCCCACCAGCGGGAGTAGGAACTGTTCGTACGAAAAACCAGCAGCAATCCCAATACCAGGCCGATAATTCCATGCAGACTTGATGAGAAGTCACCAAATTTTTCGATTGCATGAATCTGATCTTCAGAAAAACCAAATCGATGCAACCAGCCCAGATCATTTTTTATTAGCGGAATCAGGCTATACAACCCGACGAGACCTGCATAGTAAGCAATACGCCCCACGGTCCCCAGTTTTTTCTCGATAAACGAGAGATTCAATTCTGCATCAGCTGCCATAAAACCCAAGACCCTGTATCAAAATCAGACAAACTTATCCTGTCAGTTCGTTCTAAGTTAATACGAGGAATCTAGTTTTTTCGCTCTAATAATACAACTGAAGTATCATCGTGTCTGCCGGATCCATCTGTAAAAGCATTGGAATCCCGAAACAGATTTTCGAGCGATTCCTCCAGATTCTGACTTCGGGATGATTGCAACGACTTCATGATACCAGGAATTCCAAATTCGCCAAATTTCTCTTTTTCACCGGGAAATGCTTCCGCCAACCCGTCTGTAAAAATCAGCAGTCGACTGTCGGGCGGGACTATTGATGTGTGAATATCATAATCTGCATCAGCCATAATTCCCAGAGGCAGTCCCCCATCATCGAGCGTCCCCAATTCGCGCACATGGTTGGTTTCCAGTTCCTGAATCATCGGAATCGGTGCGCCGGCGGACGTCCACTGGAATTCATTGGTTCTGGAATTCAGAATCCCATAGAGCAATGTGATAAAACCACCATCATCGTTGACGATTGCCTGATCACACAGTCGGTTATTGACATCCTTCACGAAGGCAGCCGTATTCAGATATTTGTTGGAACGAATCATACCTACCAGCGTATGCATGGTCATGATCGACATACAGGCCTTCATGCCATGCCCTGAAGCATCGCCGACCAGTAACACCAGATTGTCATCATCCAGCATGAAAACATCATAATAATCCCCGCCCGCCAGCGTGACAGGCTGACCACCGAACACACGAATCTGCGAAGACTCATACCGCGCGGTGACATGAAACCGGTCGGGCGAGATCAGGTTCGTCGGGATAATCGATTCCTGCAGTTTGCGTACGGACTCTACTTCCTCGCGCAGGCGCTCCGCCACGAAACGTTCTCGTTCCGCGCGGACCGAATCTACCACGCTCTGCAAAGTGGTCTCCATCAGAAACATGAAGTCTCCCCCTTCATCGCGGATAATGTATGCCCGCATGCCCGCTGTTAAAAAACGAGCGACGTGAAAGGTCCCCTGGGTAGGGCAGGCTCCCACAAACGGGGTATCCAGGTGTTTCTGCCGAATCTGCTCGAAATGGTCAAAAGCAGTTTGTGGATCGGGTGACATGATCGACATCAGAATTATGTCAAACTCGTGCTGCTGCAATCCCTCTGACAGGAACTCTTCCGGAGTCGCGCAGACTGTCAGTTCATTTTCCCCCACTCCCAGATAGAGTGATATCAGTTCGCATTCATCGGAATTGTCCCACCCAATCAGAATTCGCATATGTGGCCCCATTAAAATCGAATTCAGAATTATCATTCACAATATTTTAACCTCATCATCATATAATATTATTATTCGAATATCGACATAAATTATTGGGAACAGAGATCTTAGACCAGGATTATGCAATTTAACTGACAGTTGTATATTTCCACGAATCTACTGTATTCAGCACTTCAGCGATGCCCTGCATGCTGAGAAAGCAAATTTTCCACTCATCAATCTACATAGACGCGAGATAGGTGCGGACGGGTTTCATTTTTAGTGATCAACAGAATCAAAGCGTATTTCACCAGGAAAAAAACAGCGTACATTCAAGCAGGACTGTTTCAGCCACCACACAACCTGTACCGCATTTCGTTGCGTTCGTATTGTTCCTGCCAGAGTTGACGTCTTAAAACGACTGAAGCACAATTGATATAGCACCCCATTCTTAAATCCATACGACCCTGCAGAACAGTTTCAAATGCGAACGCTCACGCAAAGGACTAACAGAAACACCATGCACAGGAATCGAAACTTACATCATGTAACCTGCCGGCTGAACTGGTCTGGCTTACTGCTGTTACTCTGCCCTCTTCTAAACTGTATTTCGGCAAACACCTGTCAGGCAGAGTCCCCTAATATCATCCTGATCATGGCCGATGACCTGGGCTTCTCGGATCTGGGCTGTTACGGTTCAGAAATCCAGACTCCCCATCTGGACCAACTGGCAAAAGAGGGACTGCGGTTCTCACAATTTTATAACGCGGGTCGCTGCTGTCCCACACGTGCTTCATTGATGACGGGCCTGTATCCGCATCAGGCGGGCATGGGCTGGATGAATCGTGACGACAAACTGCCCGGCTATCGAGGCGAACTGAACGAGCACTGCGTCAGCATTCCCCAGGTACTTGCGTCGGCTGGCTATGAATGCTACCACGTCGGCAAATGGCATTTGACGTATCGCATGAAAGAGTCCAACGAAAACTGGCCGCTGGGACGCGGTTTTGCCCGCGCTTATGGAACAGGTGGAGGAGGTAACTATTTTGCCCCCCGCCCCCTCTACGAAGACAATCAGCACATCAAACCTCCAAAACAGGATTACTATGTCACCGATGCCTTCAGCCAGCGTGCCGTCGATTACCTGAAAGACCATGCGCAGAAACAACCGCAGCAACCGTTTTTTATGTACCTCGCATACACCGCGCCGCATTTTCCTCTCCACGCCTGGCCGGAAGACATTTCCCGCTATCGAGGCAACTACCTGAAAGGCTGGGACCAACTCCGCCAACAACGTCATCACAAAATGCAGGAACTCGGTCTGATCAACAGCCCGCTCTCGTCGCGCGACCCGGATGCCAAAGCCTGGGATTCACTCACCAAAGAAGAACAGCAGGAATGGGATCTGCGGATGTCCGTTTACGCCGCCATGATCACCTGCATGGATCGAGGCATCGGGCAGGTTCTCAAACAACTGGATGAAATGAATGCCACTGACAATACCCTGGTTCTCTTCTTATCTGACAATGGTGCCAGTGCAGAATACATCGACCGCGGACATCAGCCTGGCGCGATCACAGGCACGCGTGAGTCGTTCCGCTGTGCTGAAGTTGGCTGGGCGAATTCCAGCAATACCCCGTTCCGTTTCCATAAAATGTGGATGCACGAAGGAGGGATTTCAACACCCCTGATCGTCCGCTGGCCCGAACAGATCAAACAGACAGGTGGCTGGACGCGACAAACCGGGCATGTCATTGATCTGCTGGCCACTTTAGTTGACATCACCAAAGCAGAGTATCCCCAAACTCGAAACGGAAATCAGATCACCCCTCTCGCGGGCGTAAGTCTGTTACCCACGTTTCAGCATCCAGAACAGACAAAACCACGCACACTCTATTGGGAACATGAAGGCAACAAAGCCATTCACCAGGGAAACTGGAAACTGGTCAAAGAACACCAGCATGACTGGGAGCTCTATGACCTGAGTCAGGATCGCAGCGAACTGCATGATCTGTCTAAATCAGAGCCTAAACGTGCTGCCACACTCGCAGGTGCCTGGCAGATCTGGGCCGAGAAAGTGAGAGTTGTTCCCTGGGAGCAGTTGCCTCCCCCCGGTTATCGCAGCAAAGGTCCTGATTTTTATCGTAAAAAGTAAACCTAGCGTCTCATTTCTTTGAGAGGATCATGATATGAAGCTGACATCACTGCATCAGAGTCTGTTTTTCGCCGTGTGTTTACTGCTGATTCCGGTAACCGTACTACAGGCTGAGCAGAAGTCAGCTACTCCCAAACCGAATATTGTTTTTATTCTCATTGATGACATGGGCTGGCCCGATCCAGTCAGCTACGGGCATCAGTTTCACGAGACACCTCACATCGATCAGCTGGCATGCGATGGCGTCCGTTTCACCGATTTTTACGCCGCCTGCCCGGTCTGCTCCCCCACTCGGGCCAGCATCCAGGCCGGTCAATACCAGGCACGACTGCATCTGACCGATTTCATTCCCGGCCACTGGCGTCCGTTTGAAAAACTGATCGTTCCTGAAAATGCACCGCATCTCCCTCTGGACATCGTCACGCCAGGCGAACTCCTGCAATCGGCGGGTTACAATACCGCCTACTTCGGAAAATGGCATCTGGGTCCGGATTCACATAACCCGGACCAGCAGGGATACCAGACTTCACTGGTAACAGGCGGTCGTCATTTTGCCCCCCGCTTCCGCACAACGCCTCGCACGGAGGTTCCCGACAAAGCCTATCTCGCAGATTTTCTGACCGACAAAACGATTGAGTATATCAAACAGAATCAGTCAGAGCCCTTCTTCGTCCAACTCTCACATTACGCCGTTCATATTCCGCTGGAAGCCAAACAGCAGATGATCCGAAAATATCAGCAGAAACCCAAGCCAGCTTCCGGAGTCAATAATCCCGTTTATGCGGCCATGGTCGCACACGTGGATGACAGTGTGGGCCGCATTGTCGCTGCACTGGATGAACTGAAACTGACCGACAATACCGTCGTGATTTTCACCTCTGACAATGGTGGTTTGCGTCAAAGCTTCTCAGGTGGCGACATTGTTTCCACAAATACCCCACTCCGGGATGAGAAAGGTTCACTCTATGAAGGAGGCATTCGGGTTCCATTGATCATCAAATGGCCGGGAGTCGCTGCCGCTGGAAAAACATGTGCCGAGCCGACCATCAGCATCGATTTCTGGCCAACCTTTGCCGAAATCGCTCACGCCCCCCAGCAGAAACATCAGACCATAGACGGCTTGAGCCTGGTTCCCCTCTTGAAAGATCCCGTCGGCCATCTCAACAGAGACGCGATTTTCTTCCACTACCCCCATTACCATCATTCCACCCCGGCTGGTGCCATTCGTGCAGGAGACTGGAAGTTGATTGAATTTTTCGCAGACGGGAATCTGGAACTCTATAACCTGAAATCTGACCTCTCTGAATCGACAAATCTGGCTCTAAAGAATCCAGAGAAAGCGGCTGAACTACAGCAGAAACTGGCAGACTGGAGAACCAGTGTCGGAGCCGCCATGCCCGTCAAAAATCCGAAATACGATCCCTCACGGGCTTCCCAGTTCTGGAATCGCCGCACAAATCAACCGGTTCCCGAACGGAAAAAGACGCGTCTCGATCAGACGAACTGACAGCTGACTGATGGCTCCCTTGATTCTGCGGCCACAAATCGAGATATTCTATAATATGTGATCTGAACTCTTCCCAGTTCAGTAGAACTCTTTCGGTGCGTCATTTGAGCATCCACTTTATTTCTCCAATAGATCGTTAATCAAACATGTCTGCCGTCGCCCACTCTCCCCTGTTAAAATTACACCCTGAAGATAATATTGCCATCGCCCGCAATTCTGTCGGTGAGAACCAGGAATGCGAGTTATCAGAAACGGAGAGTGTCACGACACGCGAAGACATCGATCTGGGGCATAAAGTCGCGATTAAGCAGATCAACAAAGGGGAAGCAGTCCGCAAATTCGGCCAGGTCATTGGTTTTGCCACCTGTAATATTCAACCCGGCGACTGGATTCACAGCCATAATCTGGCAGCAGGCGAGTTAAGCCTGGATTATGCTTACTCAACTGATGTCCCCGCGCCTCCCGAGCCAATCACAGGGCGAACTTTTATGGGTTACCGACGTCCCAACGGCAAAGCGGGTACTCGCAACTATCTGGCAATCGTCAGTACGGTGAACTGCTCTGCTACCGCATCGAAGTACATCGCCCGGGAACTGGCCCAAACTTCACTCAAAGACTTCCCAAATATTGACGGCATCATCCCCCTGGTTCACAAGGGAGGCTGTGCGATGCAGTATGATGGCGAAGACCACCATCAACTGATGCGTACTCTGGGTGGTTTTGCGAAACATCCCAACATAGGCGCTTATGTGATACTGGGACTGGGCTGCGAAACAGGCCAGGGAGCATTTCTCTCCGATTCAGAAGGCCTGGTGCAACTCCCCAATCTCAAAGAACCGCCTGCCAATACACCTCTGGTACTCAATATTCAAGATATCGGGGGGATTGCCAAAACCGTGAAGCAGGTTTCGGCGCTGTTGAAAGAATATCTGCCTCAGGTAAATGATGTCACCCGAGTTCCGATTCCCGTTTCTGAACTGATTCTGGGTACCGAATGCGGGGGCAGTGATGGAAACAGCGGCGTCACAGCCAATCCGGCACTGGGCATCGCCAGCGACCTGCTGGTTGCCCATGGTGCCACATCGATTCTCGGTGAAACTTCCGAAATCT
>JAGQQP010000918.1 GCA_020426085.1 Planctomycetaceae bacterium
GATAACGAGGCCTGCTCCTGTGCCTCTTGCAACTGCCGAATCTGCTCGGCCAGAGCCGCGTCAGTCTGGCGTTCGCCTCGACTGAGCACCATGATTTCCGGCGGGCGCTTCGTGGGCAACGCATTGGTTCCCACCGTGAAGTGCTGAGCTTCATCGATGTCGGCAAAGAATGCGGCCATCGAGTAAAAGTCGCGTGTTGTATAGGGATCGTACTTGTGATCGTGACATTGTGCACAACCCAACGTGCCACCCAACCAGACCTCGGAGAGGTTGCGAACGCGATCGGCCGCGTAAATCGTCAGGTACTCTTTCGGCTGCACTCCTCCCTCGTGGGACGTTTGCAGTAGTCGGTTGTAGCCCGAAGCGACTCGTTGATCGACGGTCGGATCAGGTAACAAGTCACCCGCCAACTGCTCGCGCGTGAATTGATCGAAGGGCATGTTTCGATTGAAGGCGTCAATTACGTAGTCGCGATAGGGCGAGATGTTGTGATCCTGGTCGCCGTGGTAGCCGACGGTATCGGCGTAGCGCACCAGGTCGAGCCAATAGACTGCCATGCGCTCACCAAAGTGGGGTGATGACAGTAGGCTGTCAACTAGCGTCTCATAGGCCTCCGACGTTGGCGACTGAACAAAACGGTCCACGACATGGGGATCTGGCGGCAACCCGAGTAGATCGAAATGCAGGCGCCGCACCAGTGTCGGCGGCTCCGCGTCGTCGGCCGGCTGCAACCCCCGCGCGCGCCACTCCCGCTGCAAACAGCGGTCGATCCAGTTCGCACTCCACTTGTCACCCGCCATGGACGCGTGCTCCAGAGCAGTGGGGCGGACGTAGGCCCAATGGGCTTCCCATTTAGCGCCCTGGCCGATCCACGCCTCCAGCAAGCTGATTTGCCGTGGTGTGAGTTGCTTGCCTGAATCTGGCGGAGGCATCCGCTCGCTTTCGTCCTCGGCGCGGATACGGCGGACCAGTTCACTGCTGTCGGGTTTACCGGGTACGATCACCGCGTAGCCACCCAGATCTGCCTTGGCGTCGTCTTCGATATCCAACCGCAACCCTGCCTCGCGACGTTCCGCATCGGGTCCATGGCAGGCGAAGCAGTTGTCCGACAGGATCGGCCGAATGATCCGTTGAAAGGCGATGGCTTCCTGGCTTACCGAGGAAACCTCCGCCGATGGCCCTGCGGCATCTGGCTGCTCCTGAGCCTGTAAGGGCCTACTCAGCACCGCGGGGGCGAAGAGCGAGCAGCCCACGAGGAACGTGAACACCCTGTTTCGTGTCGCGTACCGGCACGCAGGGGCACGCCTCGATTCTCTCGAGCTCCTCATGTTTCAAGATCCAATCATTCCGCGAGGTTCGACTGCAACTGATCTGGAACCTTTGATGATATCAGACGCAACGCAAACGGCGAAAGTCCCGACGCTTCGCCATTGATTGATGGAACGCATGGCGAAGTTGTACTAGAGCCGTCTCT
>JAGQQP010000919.1 GCA_020426085.1 Planctomycetaceae bacterium
TACTGATAAAGAACCGGTCGTTCGTCACACGGCGAAACGCCTGCGATTTGAACATCGGATTGTATAACTTTGGCAGCTGGTTCAATCCCAGCATCCCCAGGAATGCACCGAAAGCAGACAACAGAACTGAAAGCTCGAAGGTAATCGGGATACAGGCAGGAATACTGAAGAGAGGCTTACCACTGATCAGAAACGGGTAATCGACGGCGTTCATCCAGTACTGCATACCGACGGCGATGGTTCCGCCTGTCAGGCCACAGCAGGCAACGATCCAGGGAAGGATCGTCCACTTGATCCCCATTGCCTCATCAATTCCGTGCACCGGAAAGGGAGTGTGAGTATCCCACTTGCTGTAACCGGCATCGCGGACTTTCTTTGATGCTTCGATCAATGCATGAGGATCATCGAACTCGGCAAGTAACCCGAGTAACTGGGGTTCTGCTTTTGTTTTTTCTGGTTGTTCGATTGTGGTCGCCATAATATTTTTTATTCAAACAAATGAGTTAAGTCGTACCTGACACTGACAAACAGCTTTAAACTCTCAATGATCGTCATGACCATGAGGTTGAGGCATCACGCTCTTGACTTCCGCCATTGCCACCATCGGCAGGAACTTACAGAAGAGCAGGAACAGTGTCATAAACAGACCGAAACTGCCAATCAACATTAACACGTCAACAATAGTCGGCTTGAAATAACCCCAGCTGGAAGGCAGGAAGTCACGGCTCAGCGATGTCACAGTAATCACGAATCGCTCAAACCACATACCGATGTTGACGAAAATACAGACTACAAAAATCATCCAGGGAGTGGTCCGGATTTTCTTGATCCAGAACAGCTGCGGACTGATCACGTTACAGGAAACCATGATCCAGTAAGCCCACGCATAGGGACCGAATGCACGGTTGATAAAGGCGAATGTTTCGTAGCGGTTACCGCCGTACCAGGCGATAAAGAATTCCATCGCGTAGGCATAACCGACCATTGAACCGGTCGCGATAATCACCTTGGTCATGTTTTCCAGGTGGCGGTCGGTCAGCAGGTCTTTAATGCCGCAGATGGAACGCACGGGAATCATCAGGGTCAGCACCATGGCGAAACCACTGAAAACCGCACCCGCGACGAAGTAAGGCGGGAAGATCGTTGTATGCCACCCGGGCAGCTGAGAAACGGCAAAGTCAAAACTCACGATGGTATGCACACTGAGCACCAGCGGAGTTGCCAGAGCAGCCAGCAGCAGATAAGCACGTTCATAACGATGCCAGTGACGGGAAGAACCGTTCCAGCCCAAAGAGAACAGCCCGTAACCAAACTGGGCAATCTTATTCTTGGCACGGTCACGCAGAGTCGCCAGGTCGGGAATCATCCCCATGTACCAGAACAGCAGGGAGACGGTTGCATAAGTCGAAACAGCGAACACGTCCCACAGCAGCGGGCTGCGGAAGTTCGGCCACATCG
>JAGQQP010000920.1 GCA_020426085.1 Planctomycetaceae bacterium
TAACTACCACGAAAAACACGAAACCACACGAAATGAAAAATGGGGGAAGCCCGGATCCACATCCGGGCCGAGCGCAGCGAGCAGGAAACAGTCGGTGTAACTTCACTGAGAATTAAATACGTTTCAAATTTGGAATGCTATACAGAACCAGAAACCATCAATGTAGCCAGATTTGGCAAAAAGGTGATTGATACAATTATTCACTTGATCCAGGAGGTGGATCGATTCGTTGATTCAAATACCGGGTGAGACTGGTTTAAAAAGTGATTTCCTGGTGCAGGTAGAACAGTAACTGACGGTTTTGCAGTTGTTTTTTCTTAATACAAACAGGTGCTTGAGATGCTCAACGCATTATTTATTACTTTATTTTGTGTGATGTCCGGTGCGATCTGGCTGTTTATGGCGTATAAAAATTCGCGGTTACGACTCAAAGGTGAAATATTATTTATTGCATTGCTCTCCTGGCTCTCGAGTGTGTTGCTTATTTTAAGTGTTTTTGGATTGGACCTCATAATAAATCACATCTGGCCTGATCTGTCTCATCTGTGGGAACGTTTAGAATTTGTCGTGATTTTCCTATTCGTTAGTATTCTGCTATCTTCTTTGATATTCATTCTGTTTTCTTTTCGAGGGGAATGGTTTTCAAAAAAAATAATAGCGACTTTCTCACCGCGTGATGAAATCGATCAAATGAAATAAAGATAGAGAAGAGCAGCATAATTAACCGAAAACATTCAACATTAGCCGCAGGGCCTTAGCCCCGGTTGTACTACGAAATTGACATCAACCGCACCGACCTCTTGATGACTGATGACAGGAAAAATAACTACCGCGAAAAACACGAAACCACACGAAATTTGTGATTGATCTACAGAAAGCAGCATCGTGAATTCCTCTCGCCCTGAACGTCTCACCCGCTTTGCCCTCTATTTTGTTCGTCTGGCTCTGGCAGCCTCGTTTCTCTCCGCCGTCGCCGATCGCTTCGGCTTCTGGGGCGCAGCCGGCACCGGGGAAGTTTCCTGGGGCAGTTTTCCCCCGTTCGTCGACTTTACCGGCCTGCTGCTCTGGTTCCTGCCTGAACCGCTGGTCCTGCCGTTTGCCTGGGCCGCTACCATCCTGGAAGTCCTGCTGGCCATCGGTCTGCTGATCGGCTTTCAGTTACGATACGTTGCCTTCGCCAGCAGTCTGTTACTTTTGACATTCGCCCTGTGCATGACCTTCGGCACCGGTCCGGAAGGTCCCCTCTCCTTCTCCGTCTGGACCGCCTCCGCCGCCGCGTTCCTGCTCGCCACACACCCACAGACGCAACCGGCGACAACTGGGAACTAAGGCAAAGTCATATTTGATATTGTTGGATAATTCGGCATCAAAGCGTTTCAGCACTCGATCATCCAATTCCTGTTTTCTACAATGATTATATTTCAGATTCCGGATATCTCAGGAACAAATAAGTCTGGT
>JAGQQP010000921.1 GCA_020426085.1 Planctomycetaceae bacterium
GGTTATCCTCAGCGGTTTCGTAGTGAGTACTCCCGTTTCATTGCCAGCATCCATGGAGACAAAGCCGTCGAGACGCGAGGTCGCGCAGTAGATGCCCCCCAGATCCCGTTTTAACCATTCCGCGCGATTTTTCAGATCACGGTCCCAGACAACCGGACGACCGTGTGTGTGCGGCCAGCCGACAAAGTACTGATGCAGTTCACGACCGCGGCGGATCATTCCCGTACCCATACTGACCAGTTGCAACTGAAGGTCGTCAATGAAGTCAGGTTGAATCCAGGCATCCCGCTGACGGTCCCAGTGAATGCCATCTCGGCTGACTGCCAGTTGCACATCAAAGGTTCCATCGTTGCGATTCAAAGCGCGGTTTTTAAACTGAGGCCCCTGATACAGAAAATAAGTTGCTGGAAATGCAAAATACGCGTTCTCTGCCCACGGATAGCGGAAAACATTGCTGGTGTAAAGTTGCACGTTTTCGGGATCACGATCGTCGGGACGCATCACAATCGGCAACTCGCGGCTGATCGTTGCAACTTTTGCCTTGCCCCAGACATGCAGGGGAGAAATCTTAGTATCGTACGGCCAGGGAGTCTCAAAGTCTTTCACAGCCACTCGGCAAATCGAACGTTTCGGGTCCCACGATCGCAGGTAGACCGCATATTCTTGTGTTTGCGGATCCCAGCAGCCAGAAGGCTGACTATCGGGAACGCGAGGGAACAGACGCACATCAGACTGTTCCCAGTGAATGCCATCTGCAGAGGAGGACAAATACACGCCGGCCCGAGCGGGGTCTGGCCAGTGCCGATTGTGTAACAGACGAAACCGCTTTTCCGCTGGCGCGTGTGGATCAAGAAACACACCCGCTTCGACCGCTTCAAACGGGAAGATATTATTGAGTTTCGATTCCTGATAATCGCTCAACTTTAATTCAGGTCGTTCCCAGGTCAGGCCGTCCTCACTGGACGCCAGACAGAAGTGCTTCTGCTTTTCGCCATCATAGGCTCCGTAATACAACATCGCAGTCCCGTCATGGTCCACCACACTACAGTAAAAAATGAACCCCAATGCTTCCCAGGACATTTCCGGTTTGAGCACGCGACGCAGCGTGTGAGGCGGGTTGAACTGGCGTTTCACATTTTCAGTCAGTCCTGGATCGATCAGCCGATCATCCAGAAACAACTGACGACCGAGGCCAGACTGGATCGTCTCTAGAGCATCTCTACTGGCCGCATTGACTGAAACAGATATTTGCAACCACAGCAGAAGCGAAACGATGCAGAGTTGGAGAAGTCCGAATAATCCAGAATACAATTTCATGATGTTGTCTGACCAGGAGGATCGAGGCTACCGAAACGGAGACGGTATCTCTTTTGATCAGGCGATCAACTGATATCTCCGTGAAAAGATATCAGCTTATCCATTTTCATGATATGTAGAAAGCCAATGG
>JAGQQP010000922.1 GCA_020426085.1 Planctomycetaceae bacterium
ATTCGATCATGCTTTCGATCTGCTCTTCATCCAGGTCGAAGTAAGTCATCAGAATCTCTTCAGCTTCCACATACTCTTCGGAACTGCGATTCCACACAGAACCTGCCAGCAGACTACCGGTCCGCAGCGCCATTCCCATTGGACAACCATGTTGTCCGTCCCCATGATGCTGCTCAATGGCTGTGACCATTTCCTGAGGCAGAGCCCAGTGACCAAGCAGGCGGGATCCGAGTAAAGCATGGTCGAATCCAAAGTACTGCTGCTCCCCTTTCAGAAGTCTTTCACCATGAGGATAACTTTCATAGATCAGGCTGTATTGCTCACGTTCCACCTGGGAAAAGACCAGAATCCCGACATCTGCCAGGAGGCCGGCTGTGTAGGCTTCATCTTTCTTCAGGCATTTATGGTGATTGGCCAGGTGAGACGAAATGGAAGCAATGGTCAGTGCCCGCTGCCAGTAATCAGCAAAAATGCGTCCCTTGCTGCGTTTGGTAAGTGATTCCACCATGGAAAAGCTGATCGTCAGCATTCGGATAGCATCTTTCCCCAGATAGGAAACCGCATGCCTGATACTGGTGATCTGTCTGGAAACGCCGTATTTTGAAGAATTCACAACCTGCAGAATTTTTGCTGCCAGCGCGGGATCATGCTCGATACATCGAACAATTTCATCGATGCGGCTTTCCGGATCGCGCGTCAGTTGCAGGATCTGTTGTGCCACTTTCGGGGCTGAGTGTAAACGATCTAGACGTTGAACGAACTGATCTGCCAGATCAATGGGGTCTGCACAATTATCAACTAACATGACCATCCTTCTTATTGTAGTTTTCTGCGTTGCAATTTAGCCCGTTTGGGGGTCATCTTCTCTCGAAATCTATCTTTGAGAGAACGCAGACACGGTCAATAATTAATAGCGGTCAACCAGTTTGTTGATTCTCCGAAGCGACTGTTCCAGAAATAACGGTTCGAACTGTTATAGCGTGTGACCGCTCTTGATTCCGGGAAGGATTTCCCTCCACAGAACATTCTCTGCTTGGACTTACGTCAACAGCTTAAGACCCGATTCCTGAATTTCATAAGGGACCAGCGATTCATCAACGGCACTGCCACGATGTTTGGCGACATGCAGAGCCCGGCTCATCCGGTTCCCTTCTTTGATTTTCCCCATCAGAATGATGGTATTCGCATTGGATAGGACATCGCCACTCTCGATCGGACGTTGAATAAGATCATCCAGCATCACTTCATGTGTCGTCAGCAGCAACAGACAACCGATCTGCTGAAAATCATAACGATGCTGCTCGACCTGAGCCTGATGGCTGCGAAACTGTGCCCGAAACAGATCGCGGGCGACCCAGTCATATTCTTTGCGAAGGATCTGGTGGTAGACATACTCAAACGCATGAAACTGAAACGAATCACTGGGGCGATCCGTTGG
>JAGQQP010000923.1 GCA_020426085.1 Planctomycetaceae bacterium
TTCATAAGAAGTACGGGCGGCATTCAGATCGCCCATTTTTTCCTGAAGCTGTCCATGCGTCACATAAAACTTATCCGGATTTTTCAGTTTTTCTTTCGCGACAGAGATTTTGTCTTTCAATGAGGTGGGAGCTTCATCTGATTTCGCGACGAACTTATCCCGCATCGAACCGCAGCCGTTACATAAGAGTAAAGCACAGGCGAGACCAGCCATCCATGTCTGTTTGGTAAATAATCGGGACATTTTTATTACCTCCATGAGGTCCACTTACAAGGCGTGATGTGAGAACTTCTCAGTCGACGCTCAAAAGAACACGCCTTTGAATTCCGCCAGTTCCGAACAAAGCGTACCTGCTATGGAATGCAGATGATGCTGAATCGGTCATTTTAGAAACGAGGATCATGAGTGAATCAGGGTTCTTTTTCAGTCTGGTCCATTTCAGTCTGATCAAGATATTCGGGAAAGGACTTTATAGTTGACAGAAGAAGCGTTGCGCAGCTTCCGAAATTAATTGAGTGGTTAAGACGGGTTTCTTTCCTTTAAATCGACAAATTGACTGAATAATCTCCAGTAAATCTCGCGGGTCACTCGACCTCGGCGATTTTCCCTGCTTGTAGAAATTGTCATACAGGTAATTTACAAAAACTGGGTCATATTCAATATCACGTTGCCGACAGCAGAGCTTGACGATCTCTGTAAACACATCTTGAGACGGGGCAGTGATTTCGATCTTGTGCCGAATACGTCTGAGGAATGCTTCGTCAACCAGTTCCTTCGGATCAAGGTTGGTTGAGAAGACGATTAATTGTTCGAAAGGAACCGCAAATTTCTTTCCGGTGGCCAGCGTCAGATAGTCAATCCGGTCTTCGAGCGGCATAATCCACCGGTTCAACAGGTCTTTAGGACTGACGAGTTGTCTACCAAAGTCGTCGATCAGGAAGACCCCGCCGTTGGCTTTGATATGCAGAGGCGCTGTATAAAAGTTGCTGACTTTGTTGTAACGCAGATCCAGCATCTCCAGATTCAGTTCTCCGCCCGTAATCACAACCGGGCGTCGGATGCGCCGCCAGCGGAGGTCGGTTTCGGGTTTGGCCCAGTCCTTCATTTCCGGAATGCGACTCCCCTTCTGCAGATCGGTGGGAGCCCGTTCCTGCAGTTCCAGATCGTCTGTTGTCTGATGAATGGTCGGGTCGAACAGCGTGATAATGCTGTTTTCCATCTGCAGCGCGTAGGGAATATAGATTTCTCCCCCCTGCCGATTCAGAAAACGTCCCAGCCCCTTGGCAATCAAGGTCTTACCGTTCCCCGGAGGTCCATAAATAAAGATGGAACGTCCACTGCAGACCGCAGGTCCAAGTTCGTCCAGCAGTCCTTCGCGAATAATAAAATCGGAAAACGAATCTTCGAGCCGCTCCGGGGTACAGTCGATG
>JAGQQP010000924.1 GCA_020426085.1 Planctomycetaceae bacterium
CCTCAGATTTGCCCTTTAGATCGATAATCGGGTTGGGACCTTTGATGTTAATGAAGCCCCGCAGACGACTGACGAAATCGGGGCCTTTCTGTTTCACAAACGCTTTAGTTTCTCTTTTGATTTCGGCTGATACATCAGCATCTGCCTTTATATTATCGACGTTTTTATTGAACTCTTCAAAAGTCTGACAGGTGCCCCCTGCAAAAATGAAAATGGCTTTGCCAAAGGGATGCAGGAGATTGCCTGAGAGAAATTCGGAATCCTGCATCGGAGCGAGAAAATGTTTCAGCCAGTTAAGGTTGTCTGTATCGAATTCATCCCAGAAGACCAGCGGGACCGTATCTTTAATGGAAGCGTCTCGAATCTGATGGAAGGCTTCGTGCAACTGCATATGATTACTGGCATCGAACTGTGAGAGATTGAATTCCAGCTTGATGCCTTTTTTGCCAAAAAGTTCCTCGGCCAGTTGCTTAATAGCAAACGATTTTCCTGAGCCGGGGGAACCGAAGACCGCGATTGACAGTGGGCGCCAGTCTTCGGGGGAGTTGAGATACTCTTCAATCAGTCGGCGAACGGAATTGATACGCTCGATTTCCTCGCGATCGACGGTCAGGTATTTGCCATAGCGTGCCTGGGGAATCTGCGCCAGGGCTACTTTCGCTCCACGACGGACAACGTCCATTGCCTGGGCGGTGATATAATCGATGCCGTAACCGGCAACATCCTGCAGTAGATCCAGCTTATCATCGGGAATATTCTTTTGTTGATCGCGACTGAACACTACATGCGGAAACGCAGTAGCATACTTGTCTTCGGTGCGTTTCTGTTTCTCCTGTTCTGGTTTGCTCTTTTCAGCTTTTTTAACCGTTGTTTTGTCGTCCTTCTCGTCCTCGGGAGAGGGATCATCCAGAAGTTGCTGGATTCCTGTGGTATCTGGTGTCGGGTGGTCCCCTTTGTTCCCCGCAATATCGTAATTGTGACGCATCGCCTCCAGGGCACGGCTCAGGCAGGAGAACAGTGTGTGCTGCTCCGGTTCCAGAATGTATCGGACCATGGCTGCGGTCAGAATAGAACCTGCGCCGACCATATGTCCGGGGCGTTGTGATTCCCAGCTTCCTTCCAGATCGTCGGGAGCATATACAAAACGCTCGAACCGAGCCCGTTCAGTCCTGTCGCGGGAATCATCAGTTTGCTTTTCAATCTGTTTCGGATCTCCCAGCTTGAGTGTGTCCCGCGTAAAACTGGCAATCCCCGCGCAGCCGAAGTAGACAATCACCCGTTTGCACATAGCCAGATCATTTTGAGAGAAACCTGATTGGAATTCTTTCACAATTTCGCTGACCGTGCGGTCCCACGAAAGGCCTTTGGAGAGATCGGCACCGCGAGTACGTAAAATATCGGCTGAGACAACCGCGGTAATCCGATTGCCG
>JAGQQP010000925.1 GCA_020426085.1 Planctomycetaceae bacterium
ATGTTTTTTCGGATGCCATCCGAGTCCGTTCTCGACTGACGACACGTATCCCGCTGGCCGTGAATGAAGATGAAGAGGCTCCCGTCATTATTACACCGAAAGAGGATAAAGTCTGGAATGTGGAGCTGAATCAGAAACTGGAAATCCCGATTCAGTTGGCTGGCAAAGGGACTCGTAAAGGAAATCTGACGATTGAACCGAGTGAGCTGTTCGGTCTGTTACGCCGTCCACCGACAGTGAATATTGCCGAGAAAGATTCAGAGGGAACGCTGGTCATCGAATTCAAACCCAACGGTAACTTTAAGATCGAACCTGGCCAGTATCAGTTTGCTTTAATGGGAGTCGGCGTCACCCAATACCAGCATAATGTTCCTGCGAGTGAAGCGGCAGCTGCCGAGGTGAAACGTATCGAAGCATTGATTAAAACGATCAAGTCGGACATGGAAACCACCAAAACAAAAGCCGAGAAACTCAAAGCCACACTGGAACAGGTGAAGCAGAATGCAGATCAACTGAAACAGGCGCAGGCGGAGTATGATACCGCTTTTAAAGCAAATCGGTCTGCTGAAAATCGCCTGAAACAAGCAGAGTCCGCCTTAACTCAGGCAACAAACAAAGCGAATTCAACCGCGAAAAAAGCGGCTGCTGCAGATAATAAATTCGCCGCCTGGTCAAAGCTGATCACCGTGAATGTGACTCAACCTGCAAAGAAATAACAGGATTGAGGTAACGTCTCTCCAGCTTCACTCTAGTTGTGGGAACCGTTGTCTCTACTCTGATCACTTTTCCCTTTCTCTTTAGTCGGTTTTCGATCTTATCCGGTTTTGAAAATCGGTACTGTGCCCCCGTATTCGACTCAATTTTCTGACACTGCGACAAATTGTCTTCAATAGATTTTTATCTGTCGCTGCCAGGATCCTTTTAAAAATCGGCTCAAAAAAATAACGGGAATGAGCGAAATCTTCTCCGGTAGTATTTCCCCTTATTTTCAGGAGTTCCCGCTCCACAAGAATCAAACAGGGAATCACCGAGTCCCTCTCGATCACCACATTTTCCACTTCAAGAATGACTACGAAAAAATATCGCATGTCTCGATTCTGCTCTGAATGACTCTATGTTATAGGGACATTTCTGGAGTAGCCAGTAGACAGAGAGAATTGGCCTGCTGATAATAACTCAACAAGTGGGGTTTATTTAACCTGAGTAGTCAACTCACTTTATTGTGTATCACAATCCTGTATTCGACTGTTCCTCCAGTCTGTCAGAGATGTGATTCAGGGCCGACAAATATCAAACCTTATCATAATTGGAACAACATTTACCTGAATGTGAGAAAGCGATGATGAAAGATTCGAATCGTGAAAAGCTGGTGCAGACAGGGAATCATGCATTAGATACTATTCTTGAAGGTGGTTTCACATCCGGCCGG
>JAGQQP010000926.1 GCA_020426085.1 Planctomycetaceae bacterium
GCTTTTCCTCCTGTTGCTGGGCATACCTGCAAATTTCCGATTCAGGGACTCCGCCGCGGCTTCGCAACAGTTGCTCTCCAAACAGTGCCCAGGCATGGATAACGTGCAGTTCCGAATTGTCTTTAGCGGCCAGCGATGAAGCGAGTTGCAGGATGGTTGCATTCAGTGAATCACGCACTTTGTTTTCGGGGTCCGGATCAACGGCCGCCATGATTCGCTGGAATCGATTGTGTCGAGTTGGCTTCATAATCCAAACAGGGCAAGGACATTGTCGCAGCAAATGCCGTGATGTGCTTCCGAACAGACGCTCCTTCAACAGACCCTTTCCCTCGGCTGTCATGATCAGCAAGTCCCGTTTGTTTGCTATCACATCATGAATGATCTCCACCGACGGGATACCCATCAGGATCTTTGTCGAAATCTGTAAATGTTCTTGATTTACCGGAGCAACAAACTTTTTCAATGACTTTTCAAGCTCATTTTTTATAAGCTTTTGCAGATCGAGCACCTTACCTCCGAGGTCTACGCTTTCCCACTTTTCGGGTGGATTCTTCACGACCTGCACTACGGTTAGACGTGCCCGGTTTTCCTTCGCCAGGGTAGTAGCGCGGTCCAGAGTGGCGCGGTCACATTCATAAAGCAAAATGATGTTTTTGAATCGTTGCATGGCGGATCTCCTTTTAACCCTGCCCGTTGTCCCTTGAAGTGTGCCTATGGTGTTTGTTGTCACTCAGTTCGATGGGTATTCAGTAACATGTGGCATTCGATACACGACTTTTCCAGACGCAGGGCGGCTTCCTTGGCATTGTTGAAGTCGTCATGAGCAGTCGCTGCGGTCAGATCGTCTACGGCCTGATAAAAATCTCCGCTGTACGTGTCATAAAGCTCGCTTGCCAGAAAACTGTCAATCGTTTTGCCATAGCGTCCCATTCGTTTTGCTGCCGAATGCACACGCCCCAGGTTCCCCATAACCATCCCATCCAGAATGTCATGCATTGTCTCCGATTTGCGAAGCATAAGCTGATTCTTGACCTCAGACCGGCTTGGATTACGGTCGAATTCGGTGGCGCTATGCCAAATCAACCGAGTGGTCCATATTATGAATACGCCAGCAGCGGCACTGGCCAGAATTATTATCATCCAGAAACGAAACTGGGGGTTCATCGAGAGCTCCATATCTTCAGGATGCTGCCGGCACTATTGTCATCGATAAGTATCATCTCTGCTGCTTTCTTAGCCACTTCGGTTCTGCCAGCGCCCCTCGTTACAACAACATAGACGACAGGACAGTCTTAAGCGAGTGTTTACGTTGTCAGTTTTATTTTGCCATGCCTCACATCAGCAGATAGTTTGCCGCCCGCCAGTAGGCATCAAGTTGAGACAGTTCTTCAGAGTCTATCGAATTCGGCATGGATGACATT
>JAGQQP010000927.1 GCA_020426085.1 Planctomycetaceae bacterium
GTAACGGTTCTCTTTCGGGATCAAAACAAGGAACTGAATATGAACGACGCTGTTTCCACACCAGATCAACGCCCCCACACCGCACTGCTGTGGATTGGTCGTCTGATCGCTGCCGCCATGGCATTCCTGTTTGGAATGAGTGGTGTGATGAAACTCAAAGGTGGGCCGGAACTCGCTGAAGGCATGGCCCATCTGGGACTGCCTGATTCGATCGTCTTTCCGCTGGCAATTCTGGAACTGACGTGTCTGCTGCTGTACCTGATTCCCTGGACGTCGGTACTGGGAGCGATTTTATTGACCGGGTATCTGGGAGGGGCCATCTGCATCCATTGGCGGGTCGGCGACCCCTTTGTCGTTCAGGCGGGACTTGGCGTACTGGTCTGGCTCAGTCTGTTTTTTCGCGACAAACGTTTGTGGAAACTGATTCCTTTCCGCTCACTGAAATGACAGTTGATCCGGAATTGCTGATGTCAGTAATTCCAGATCAGTTAATCATTGTTAAGTGTTGAGAGATCTTTGAATGGTTTCTTAAAAGTTTTATCAGCCGTATAACGGTGAGCGGTCATCCAGGAGAATTCGCGCTGATTGATGTTGGCGGGATCGGGTTCAGGCAGCGCGACGCCGTCTGCTTCGACATAGGCGGTGCGAACGATGCGCACAGGTTTTGAGGCGGGAGGCGCAAGTTCGTAGTCGGTGCCTTTGGTCAGCAGGAGCCAGCTGTTCTCGCGAAATCCGGAACGGAGTCTCTGGCGGGCGGCGGTAGTAAGATTCTGTTTCTGTTGCGGCGTTAAATCGCTTGAGGACTGAATCGACTTGACCAGTTTCTGTGTTTCCGAAATATCAAAACTGACCCAGCCATGCGGAGGCAGGAATGCTTCCATTTTACAATGCGAGGGGGAGTTCTTGGGGTAAAGGCCCAGCCCGTAGGTGACGCGTGTCGGATAGCCCATGGCTCGTCCCAACGTCGCACATAAACCATGGTAATCACTGCAGTGGCCGCGTCGTTGATTCAGGGCATGGTTAGCATCTGCCTGTAACGACGCGTTGATGTGATCGTAGGTCAGATTCTGGTCGATCCAGTTCATTGCCTGCATCAGCCCCGGATTTTTATTTTCGGTTGCTTTTCCGATCTGCTTCAGTACCTGTTGAAACTGTTGCTGGTCCTGGATGGTTTGAGGCTTCAGGTAAGGAGCAAACTGATCGGGCCAGTTGGAAACCGATTCGACAGTTTCCGGTTGGAGTTGCCAGTTCAGATTACTGACCTTTGCCTGAAAGCGATGAGTGATGATCTGGGCGCCGTGAGGATCGTGAAATTCAAAATAAGCGAAACGGTTTCCATAAACCGGTTCACTGGAGAGCTGCGGCTTCACCTGAGCTGGAAATGTGGTGAATTGACTGCCTTCAATTTCCTGCGCTGCAT
>JAGQQP010000092.1 GCA_020426085.1 Planctomycetaceae bacterium
GAGACTGCACGCACTCTGAATTTTGATCAACGTAAAGAAGAGTTAAGTGCACTTAAGAAAATCATCAACGAGAAACTCGAGCTTCATTGGGAGCAGATCAATCAGAAACTGAAGCACCAAAATAATTCCCAGGAAGATAATTCTTGCACGCCGATACATGAATTATGTAATTATCACGATGATTTAAGTCAGACCATCTTGAGCATACAAGATAAAAAACATCATCAGATACTCGAGGAAAAGTCAAAAGACTATGAGGATCAAATCAGGGTCCTTCAAGCAAAAAATCAAAGACTGCAATCTTCGTTTTCCTGGAAGGTGACCAAACCTTTACGCTGGGCCTCTCACCGGTTCCCTAAGACTGGTGAAAAAGTAATTACTGTTTTCAAAAAAGCAAATCAATACACACGTTTTCTCACCAGCTTAAAACATACTCCAGTGGTAAATTATGACTGGGGGTTGCCTGCAGGCATTTTAGAAAAAATAAACGCCTATCAAGAAGCAACATCGAAAAAAACTAAACGAAGAATTGCCGTTTATTGTGCTGTCTTTGGAGAATACGACACCTTACTGTTGCCGAAACAGCTTAACGACGATGTGGACTACATCTGTTATACAGACTGCCCGCGTCAGACATACGGTGTGTGGCAAATGCGAACTTCACCCTATTATCATCCTGACCCGGTGCGGATTGCACGCTATGTTAAAACCCATCCACACCAGTTATTGTCGGACTATGATTATGTAATCTGGATAGACGGTAATGTGAGCATTAACTGTGATATCCATAAATATGTCGACATGATCAAGGATGGAGAGACCAGTATCGGGATGATTCCCCATCCGTTGAGAGACACTTTCACGGAAGAGGTTGAAGCGTGCAAGCATCTTGGCAAGGATAACCCTGATCTCATCGACACTCAGGCTTCTTACTATTTGAAAAACGGGCTCAATGAGTATATGGGATTATTTGAGACCAACGTGATGGTCATCAAACCGGACGATCAGGATATTGCTTCGTTATTCACAACATGGTGGCGAGAAATAGAAAAATTCAGCCGACGCGATCAACTGGCACTTGCCTGGGCCTTAACACAACACCCGTTGAAAATCACCTCGATTCTCCCCAAAGGGGTCTCCGTTCGTGAAGAGAAAGATTTTATCTATTTCACGCACAAGGACTCGCGCAGTCTGAAAGTACCTGCCGAGATCGTTGCGCCAGGCCACCTGGAAACTCCTCAGAAGGGAGAAACATTTTATCACGTTAAAGAAGAGCGTTTGAACAAAATTAAAGATACACCCATCGATATTATTGTTTGCGTCTACAACGCTTTGGAAGATGTGAAAATCTGTTTAAATGCGGCGAGAGAGCATTTACTTCCTCAGCATCGCATCATCATTATTAATGATCTCTCTGATCAACCCACAACCGAATTCCTGCGCACGTTTTCTGCAGATGACCCACAGGTTACTCTTGTCGAAAACGAAACAAACCTGGGTTATACAAGATCTGCGAGTCTTGGTTTAGCCACTGGTACAGCCGATTTTCGAATCCTGCTTAATAGCGATACGATTGTTTCTGAAAACTGGGCACTTAAGATGCTGGATGTCGCCCAAAGCAGAGAGGATATAGGCATCGTCAGCCCGCTTTCCAACGCCGCGGGTGTGCAGTCTGTACCAGAAATTAAATCCAGTGGTGCCAAAGGTCTGCATAAAGCGGTGAACGTGATTCCGGATGGCATCTCGAACCGGGATATCGATCTGTTTCTGGAAACGATCAGCCCGGCAGACATCACCCCCGAAGTTCCACTCGTGCATGGATTCTGTTTTGGTGTGAAAAAGGCAGTGATCGAGAAAATCGGGTATTTTGATGATGTCAATTTTGAACGTTATTACGGCGAAGAAAATGATTATTGCATGCGAGCCACTGCTGCCGGTTTCCGCTTCGCCATTGTAACGAACACGTTTGTCTTTCACCGCAAAGCCAGAAGTATTGTCGAGGAAGAACGGATTATTCACCTTGATAAATCCGGTAAGCGACTGCGTGAGCTCTACGGTTCAGACAACATCAGGATCGCCTGCCTACAGGGTGAGAATCACCCCTTACTGAAAGAAATTCGAAGTAAGGTGGATACGTTTTTCAGCAGTAAATAAATCATATTGTACTGACTTTAAAATACGTACCAGGCTGATGAAGATCGGGGTGTCACCAGACTTTTCAACTCATCAGAATTACATGGGAAGACCATCTAAGATCCTGATTAAATAGTGACCGTATTCGGTTTTGGCCAGCAATTCTGCCTGTGCTCTCAACGCATCTCCAGTAATCCAGCCTTTCCGGTAAGCGATTTCTTCCAGACAGGCGATTTTTAACCCTTGTCTTTTTTCAATGGTCTGAAAGAAATGACTGGCTTCCTGCAGACTTTCGTGAGTCCCCGTATCGAACCAGGCATGTCCGCGACCGAGTAACTCGACGTTCAACCCGCCCCGTTCCAGATAGGCATTATTAACAGACGTGATCTCCAGTTCGCCTCGCGCAGAAGGCTTCACATTCTTAGCGATTTCAATCACATCGTTGTCGTAAAAATACAATCCTGTGACTGCGTAGTTAGACTTGGGTTTGGCCGGCTTTTCTTCGATGGAGATCGCACGTTGTTCGCTGTCGAATTCCACAACACCAAACCGTTCCGGATCGTGTACCTGATAGCCAAAGACGGTCGCACCGGATTCCCGCGCCGCCGCTGATTTCAGACTGTCCGTAAAACCGTGTCCGTAGAAGATGTTGTCACCTAAAATCAGGCAGGCGTCATCGGTGCCGATGAAGTCTTCACCAATCAGAAACGCCTGGGCCAGTCCATCGGGAGAAGGTTGCTCTGCGTATTCAAACTTCACACCCCACTGCTCACCCGTCCCGAGTAAATCCTGAAACATCGGCAGATCATGCGGAGTGGAAATGATCAGAATCTCCCGGATCCCCGCCAGCATCAGCGATGACAGCGGATAATAAATCATCGGTTTATCATAGATCGGCAGAAGTTGTTTCGAAATCACTTTCGTCACCGGGTGCAGTCTGGTTCCCGTTCCTCCCGCCAATACAATTCCTTTTCTCGACATATCAATTCCCTGTTTTGTCTGAGGCAGAGCGATTGTTGAAAATACCATCAGGTATCGATCATACCTGAATCCTGTTGCCCGAAATGCAGGACCTGCTTCTCAAATCCCATCAGCGCAAATCTTTGTGAGACATCCGTTTGGTATTGAAAATCGGAAAATAAAGCAACCTGATTTCCAGCATAAAAACAGGCATGACAGGAATTCTGGGAACTCTTCCTGGTCAAACGGAGAATTGAGATCCGTTTTTTTAGCCCCAACTCCTGTCAGGACAGCATTTTACAGCGCCTCTTCCCAGGGACGATAAATCAGAATCAGGCTCAACAGTGAGGCCAGAGCGATCAACAGCGGGCCGCTCATCAGGTAATTGGAAAGGGCAGATTCCTCAGAATCCGGAACGTGTGGTCCTGCCAGTTTTCGATAGAGTGCCCCGGCTCCGAATAACAGCAGGAACAGAACGAGTGTCATCAGCGGTATCACTGGTCCGGCAATGGTGCCCGCCGCCATCAAAAGTTTCACCAGTCCGGCAGCGGCCATCCCCAGTTTCAGGAAAAAGATCCCTATAAACAAGGCCAGAAAGAATCCCGTCAGGTGCAGCGACCACTGTCCATCGAAGACAGCGAGGACGAGTCCGCAGATGATTCCACTCAGATTCAACCAGTTCGGTATTCGCTGCGTATTTTTTTCGAGGATCATCGACAGGCAGATCAGGGTTCCCAGGCAACCTATGGCAATCATCGCGATTTCTTTTGATTCAAACATCGCCCGGTCACCTGCCTGTCTGTTTCGTATGAATGAGACACAAAAAAACCCGGTACCGAAATTAGATACCGGGTGTATTCACTGTTTCTTAGAAGTGAAACAAGCTCCTCGACAAGGACTCGAACCTTGAACCTAGCGGTTAACAGCCGCTCGCTCTACCGATTGAGCTATCGAGGATCAGTTCTGTGAATCAGGAAAGCTCCCAACCACATTGTGCGTATAACATATTGTGAGAAATGTATGAAGTCAACCGATGTTAAACAGGAACCACCGGGGTTCTGACAAAATATTTGAGAATTTTGCCGGCTTGTAAGAATCGTAACTGTTTTGAGTCACTCAGCTTCGGCGTCTGGCGGTTTGGGGGCAACCCCTTTGATCTTTTCGAGGGTTACTTTGTTTCCCTGTTCGTTGTACTCGATGAGATTCATGAAGGCCCCCATCAGCATGATCCCTCTACCACAGGGACGTTCCAGATTCTCCAGCAGAGTCGGATCAGGAACATGACTGCGGTCGAACCCTTCTCCTTCATCCTGGATTTCCACACGAACCCGTTCGTCACTGATCCAGCATTGGATCTCGACACTCTTATCGGGAGACATGCGATTACCATGTTTAATCGCATTGACCAGCGCCTCTTCCAGCGCCAGGCGCACCGAAAAGACATCTTTCTCCGGGTATTCACGTACCTCAAGAGCCTCGACGATTCGGGCCTGAACAGCCTGACCTTCCGAGGTATCACTGGGTATCGTTACTTCAAAGTGTTCGTCCGATGACATGAATTTGGCCAGCACACGATTTCTGGTGTTTATCCAGTAACTAATTCAAAGAGTATTCAAACTCACTCTGAGAAGCTTGTTTTGATAACATTCTTCTCAATCTGAACCTCTCACAATCATTGTTCTCAAATTATTTTACTGAAGAATGGTTGAAGCAGACAGGGAACGGATCTGCAATTACCAAGCCAAAGTTAAAACCCTTCGAGAGCCGCCTCCTGTGTTTCGGCGATGTCAAACAGTTGATTCAGTCTCGTAATGGCAAAAACTTCATAGATATCAGGACGAATTGAACACAGTTTCAATTTACCTTTTGCCTTTTTCACCTTTTTATCCAGCGTAATCAGCTTCCCCAGTGCAGCACTGGAAAGATATTCCACGTTGGAAAAGTCAAGAATGATCTTCTTACGTCCATCTTCATCGACAAGACCAAATAACTGAGTCCCGATGATCTGGATATTTCCTTCATCAAGAATTTTCTTGTCAATAAATTTTGCAATGGTGACATCCGAAACTTCTTCGATATCAACACGACGGTGACCAGCTGCCATAATTCCAGCCCACCCTCTTCTAAAAAGACAAAATCCGACGTAGGCACATGAATTCCCTGTGAATCCACTATCGCAGATAGTGTGTGTATCGACGACTGCCTGGCCCGATCGGAATCGATCATAAAACGAATTGAATCAAGTATCAAATTATACGTGTTAAGACTAAAAAAGAAATTATCTAAACAGATATTCCCGATAGACTAACATCAATTTGAGCGAGAACCACAAGTCCCCCGTATTGCATGATCATCACGCTTTCTTTCCTTGGTGTCAAGCATATTCGCAAGATTGTTTACGGGATTCTAAGGGTCTAAGTGCCATATTCAGCAGACTTTGTGTAATCTCGCAGGCTCGGAATGGCAAAACCCCCGTTTCTGAGGGAAAATCTGACATTTACTGCACTTCCACCCCCTGCTCACCTTCCCCATGCGAAACGGAATTTTGTTAAGACATTCAGACATCAACCTGGAAATTGTGTTAATGAAATGAAACAGATGGCTGACGCAGATGATCTGTTTCCACGAAAAAGATTTTCGCTTTCTCCCCGTGGGATTACGAATCCACACGCATCGAATCACCGTCTGCATCTGCAATTGTCATAATCCTGCCAACAGGACGCCCGTTCGCTGAAACCGCTCTGCTGCTTCCTGTCCCCTTCCCACGTATCGCTTCGGGCGCGATGTTTGCCTTTTCATTCCCGATGACCCACTTCATCTCGTCACAACACCGTGATTGAGACTCTCTGTTCAATCGGGGACTGCAATGCAACGCGACCGTACTTTCTTTGTCTTCTGTCTGGCTCTCTTGCTGTTTTCCACGTCGATCTCCCGAGCCGAAGTGGCAATCACCCTGGAGACCGGAAAGACGATTCACGCGGACTGCATCCAGTGGGGTCCCGACTCCACGCTGATTCTTGAAACGCAGGGACAACCACTTCGCTCCCTGTCTCTCGATCAAATCCAGAGTCTGAAAATCGAGAACTCTGAATACGACCGGCAGACCATTCGTCTCGCAGCAGACCAATATCAACAAAACCAGTCCGTCCAGTTTGCATCGCATAAACACAAACGATATACCCTCTTGCCGGTCCCCGTTTATCAGAGCCCCCTGTATGCTCCCACCGAACCAAGTGAAACATTCTCCGCGCCCTGCGACACCCGCTGCAGCAGAGGAATCATCCTGGGAGTCCACGAAGATCCGCTGAACGCCTACCAGCCGCTGTTGAAACAGTACTACCCCAATGGCGTCCCCACGCTGGAACGGGGTTATGCTCTGGGACTGATGCGCGCTACAGTTGCACAACAGGCGCTCGGCTATGGACCTGTCCCCGGAGTCATTCCTCCCGCACCTGCATCCGAGCCGCTGCTGGGAAAAATAGCGCAAATCAGCGTCCAGGCGACGCCCGTCAACAATAAGGGAAAAGCAGACTGGGACGCACTCTCGGTCCGCATCCAGGGATTTGACCGCGCGGGGAACCCTGCTGCATTAACGGGAAATGTAAAAATTCAGTTGTTCGGCCAGCGACAGATGCTGCTTCCGGTCTGGGATCAACGCTTTGCTGCAGTCCCACAGGAAACCATCAAGCTGGGACAGTGGACCCGAAACTGCGCCACAACGCCTCTGACAACTGCACCACGCGCCGGAAATCAGTTCGGCACAGGCCTGGCCTCCGATCAGACCTGGATCATCAAACTCTTCCCGCAAATTCCCGAACACAATCTGAATGTGTACGCGCTGGGAGAAATTCAGGTCAGCCTGCTCTCACCTGGAAAAGGAACGTTTGAAGCGTCGGCTCCCGCTGTTCCCCTGAAGCATGTCTCTCTCAATCGGGATTCCTCACTGGCGACGACAGGCACCCGCTTCTTTCCCGGAGAAACAACGTCGGCAGGCATAGCGCGCACCAGCAGGCTCAACTTTGAAGGACCTTCAAGGCCAAACAGCCGCCCGCTCACCGTCCAGCCTTAAGGTCAGGCATTTCGCTGAACCTCCTGCTTTGATGAATTCATCCAGGGGTGTACTCAGCGTCTGATAGCCCCGCTGGTTTAGATCGGCTTCCAGCTGCGGGCAACCTGTATTCATCACGACGGTTTCTCCAATCACAACCGCATTGCAGGCAAACCGCTGTGCCTCTTCCTTGACGACCGGAATCAGATGCGGGATATACTCTTTCAATGCCTGTTGCGCATACTCGTCAAAGGCAGGCGGGTAATAGATGGCTTCCGTTTCGCTCAGAGGACAGAAGCAGGTATCGAGGTGATAATAAAATTCGTCGACCAGCTGCAGTGGAATCACCCGGCAGTTCATCTCTCTGGCCACCCATTGCAGAGCCCGCACATCACTGCGAATCAGATAACCGGCAAAGAGGGTATCGCCGCAGAATAAAGCATCGCCGGCGCCTTCAAAGAAAAAACCGTCCGGCATTTCAATGGTTTCAAAGCCCGCCTGTTGAAACCACTCGCGATCGAGGGGCGTCTCTCCCTGCCTCGCTTCATGGCGGAACAGCGAAAGAAACACACGATCTTTCCAGATCAGGCCGGCATTCGCAGTGAAGACCAGATCGGGGAGGCCTTTCACCGGCGTCATGAGTTCGATTCGGGTATTCTGGCTCTGTAAGAGTTGATAAAGCGATTCCCACTGTTGTCGCGCCAGCGCCAGATCACTCTGTTTGCTGCGACTCATCCAGGGATTGATTTCATACTCAATCCCGTAAAAGTCCGGAGGACACATCAGGATTGCCGGGGTCTCGTAAATCAAAGCACTACCTTTCTCTGTACTTCCTTCAGGAAAATCGATGCGTTCAGATACTCCCTAATACCATTATATCACAGCCGGCATTGGAGCATGGGAAGAAATCTTTCTGCACCGGTTAGATTTTGATTCATTCGGTATAATTGACGGAATGACTACTGATCTAATACAGTCACTGTAGTGAAGTGGTATTTTTAAATTCTGGGTTGATTGATATCACGAGAGTGCGACAACGGAGCACGTAAACAACACCCCCAACCCTCAATTTCAAGCTTGCCAAAGCATAAGACTGTTCATCTCTCTTTTTTCTGAAATGGATTTACCGCTATGACAGAGTCGACCGCATATCCGCTGACCTGGGAACTGGCCTCGCTGTACCCGCATCCCGAACAACCTGAGTTCGAGGATTGTCTCCAGCAGATCAAAGCGTCACTGGAAGATCTGGTGACACGCGTTGCGGAATTAGCTCAGTCAACAGATCCACAAGAGCATGCTTCCCTCTGGGGAGATTTTCTGACCGACTATCAGGCGGCCGTCGCCGAGCTGGCGGGATTGTTTGCCTTTCTCGAATGCTACTGCGCCGAAGATGCACACAATAAACGATTCCAGACATTGATGGCACGACTGGCCAGTATTCGACCACTGCGGGAGAATATCGAAACCCAGCTCCAATTAACCATTCGCGAAATCTCTGACGAAGTCCTGCAGCAGTTCACAGAACAGGATTCCCGTCTGCAGCAGATTCAGTTTTTCCTGGAGGACTCCAAACGGAACGCAACATTAAGGCTGCCTAAAGAACAGGAAATCCTGGCATCGCAACTGGCCGTGGATGGACTGCACGCCTGGGGACGGCTCTATGATCGTCTGTCGGGGGAACTGAAAATTCAGTTAATGGAAAAAGGGGAACTGGTGGAACGTTCTCCCGGACAGGTCCAGTTCGATTCGCCGCAACGCTTCGTGCGACAGAATAACTTCTATGCGTCCAATAAAGCCTGGGAGACGATTGCCGATTCGTGTGCGGATGCCTTGAATCATCTGGCGGGAACCCGGCTCACGCTCTACAGCCATCTCCCCGTCACAGACCATCTGGATGCTCCCCTGGTTTACAACCGCATGCAGCGTGGCACGCTGAACACGATGTGGTCGGTGATCTCACAACGCAAACAGAAACTGGTTCAGTTTCTCGAAAAGAAAGCGGAACTGCTGGGTCTCGAAAAACTCTGCTGGTACGACCTGAATGCACCGCTGCCACTCTCCGGGGGAGAATCCGCCGAACTCAGTTACAACCGTGCCTGCGAACTGGTGGTGAATTCTTTTGAAAAGTTCAGTCCCGATCTGAGCCAGTTTGCAGAGACCGCACTCCGCGAACAATGGATCGAAGTCGAAAACCGGCCCGGCAAACGCCAGGGGGGCTTCTGCACTACCTTCCCGCTGCAGAAACAGTCGCGCATTTTCATGACCTATACCGACTCAGCCGACAGCATGTCGACCCTCGCTCATGAACTGGGACACGCCTATCATTCTTACGTGCTGAAGGATGCTCCTTTTGTATTGAGCGACTACCCGATGAACCTGGCAGAAACCGCTTCTACATTTGCCGAAGCAGTGCTTGGCGAACAACGTCTGAAAGCAGCTCAGTCCCGGGACGAAGAATTACAGATTCTGGACGGCATGCTGGGAGACGCCGTCGCCTTCCTGATGAATATCCACGCGCGATTCCTGTTCGAAGACCGTCTGCATCAGGAACGGGCGTCAGGTGAGTTACCCCCCGCACGTTTTTCGGAGCTGATGCTGGCAGCACAGAAAGAAGCTTACGCGGGTGCCCTGGATGATTCCGGCTGGAATCCTTCGTTCTGGATTTCCAAACTCCATTTCTATATCAGTGAATTACCCTTCTATAATTTTCCTTATACATTCGGGTATCTCCTCTCCCTGGGAGTCTATGCCCTGTCGGATACCTTTACCGATCAGTCAGAGTTTGCGGACAAATACCGTGAACTCCTGATAGCCACCGGTTGTCAGGTAACAGAAGACGCCGTATCCCAGACATTTGGTTACCATCTGGGTGAAGCTGATTTCTGGAACAAAAGTATTGATATTATCGACCGCCGCGTTGATCGCTTTCTGGAACTGGCTGACTGATCTTAGTGAAATCATTGAGTTTAAACGCAGTCCGTGCTGGAAAAACACGATCTGACAGAGTCTTCCCGCTCCCGGTCCGGTTCTGCAGCGAGGCCCTCTGAAATGCTTCAGGATCTGAAGTCTTTCGTTCCGTAGCGTGTCGAAATTCTTAACAGTCTTAGGTATACTGTCTGGACGACGGAATACCGAACCTGTCGGACCGGGTGTCTGCCCGATCCAGAGCAGGAGTGCAGGTACTCCATCTGAGAATGAATATGAACTGAATGACAGACAGCTGATGAATTTGCTGCGATACTGAAAAGCATTTATTCTATGGCAACACAACAGGATCTATCAGAAACCCGCCATGAATCAGGGGTTGGTATTGTCAAAACCAGACTGGCAACCCTGTTTGCGCCTCCGAACTGGCTCAAGCTGGCAGGTGGCGGTGTGCTGGGACCAATTCAGGTCGCCTATGAAACCTACGGTGAGTTGACCCCGGCAAAAGATAACGCCATTTTTATCTGTCACGCCCTGACAGGCGATGCCCACGCCGCCGGTTACTATGAAGACGATGACGAAAAAGCCAAGCCGGGCTGGTGGGATG
>JAGQQP010000928.1 GCA_020426085.1 Planctomycetaceae bacterium
GAGACCCAGCAGAAACAGTCCCATCAAAATGCGTGATACAAATCGTCGCATCACCAACCCTCAACTGGTTAGAGAAAAAAAGAAGCACTTGAATAGTCCAATAAACCCCAGTTGAACTGTCAGGTTTCCCCAATCTTTTACATTATTTAAAAATAATTCTGACCCCCTGAGGAAACCGCAGGCTGTTTTCCCGGTTAAAATCCCGAAAAGAACCCACCTGGGTGCTGCCTGGCGTCGTAACACAGTCAGGTTGAACTGGAAGAGATGACTTGCATTATTGTATTGAATGCTGTTAGATTATATATAATCCTGCCTGAGACTCTGGATTCCCTGTTTTAATATAATGAGCGTGCTAACATGGCGAGCGTTGTCACCCGACAGATTACCCACGGTTCCCGCAGACAGACGCTGGTACAACAGGTACTCAGTAAGTTCTTTCAGGGGGAATACCAGCCCAATCAGCGCATGACAGTGCAGGCACTGGCTCGGGAATGGGATGTCAGCGCCACTCCCGTCCGTGAAGCGCTGGTGGAACTCGAAGGCATCGGCATCGTGGAAATCTTTCCGAATCGCGGCGCAGTACTCCGTAATTTTGGCGTGAAGGAACTGCACGAAATCTGTCAGGTCCGTCGCATTCTGGAAAGTGAAGCCACCCGTTGTGCCTGCGGACATATTACACCCCACGAACTGGCACAACTCGAACAGACCTTCCGGGAACTGGCATCGGCAGAACGAACCGTCGAGTGGTCGGAAACAACACAGCAGTGGGACGACTACCTGCACGAACTGATCTATCGTACCTGTGGCAGTGAGCGGCTGGCTCTGGAAATCAACCGCTATCGGGTACTCCATCAGACGTTAAGGCAGGTTCGTCACAGCAAACGACAGAATGTCAAAGATTTCGAACATATGGAAGAGAACACAGAGCACTTGCGCATCGTACAGGCTTTGATCAAGGGGAACCCCGACAAAGCTGCCAAAGCCATGCACGAGCATCTGCAGCAGACTCCCGTCTGGCTGGAACGCGATCTGTTTCAGCACCAGAAGTCTTAATCAACTAACTACTTTTTTAATCTTTCCTCAGTGAACGACAGCAAATTTGAAGGACTGGCTCAGTGACTCAAACAACTCTCGCTCGACTTTGTCTGATTGCCCTGTTTTCGGCAGGTTGCAGCCTGCTGCTTATAGCGGCGGAATCAAAGCCGGAATCAACACCCAAAGTTGATTTCGAAAAAGAGATCGCCCCGCTGTTCGTCGATCACTGTATTCGCTGTCACAACCCGGGCAATGAAAAAGGGGACCTCTCCCTGGCGACGCTGCAGTCGATCAAAGACGCAGGTTATCTCACGCCCGGCAAGCCTGACGAAAGTTATCTGCTGGACGTGATTCACGTCAGCCCCGATTCCGGCAAAGCTG
>JAGQQP010000929.1 GCA_020426085.1 Planctomycetaceae bacterium
CGCGTCGGTGCCAGCGCCACGCGTGTGATTCTCGATACCTGTCGAACCCGGTTAAAGCTTGCGCCGATTGTTTTTTAAGCAGTTAATGAAGACCGTGACTCAACGGCAGTGTATCGCCAGTGCTCAGGCTTTCTGAAGTATCTTCTATGGTGCTGAGGCAAATCGAACAATTCCAGCAGCACTCTGGTCAAATGGCATCTGTTCTGTAGCAGAAGTCAGTGATACAGAAATGATCAGCGCATAAAAAAAGAACCTCGCCACTTGAAACAAGTGACGAGGAACATTTCCGTTTTACAGAATGGGATGGCTTACCACTCACCCAGGACGTTTCCATCTGAGGGGTTCCCCAGATTTCTCCAGATAGTCGTGTCGATATTGTCGCCAGCGAAGCGAACACTACCGTCACCCAGCAGAACATGGGCGCCTCCTGTGTGCTTACTGCGGGCAGCCAGATGAGCAGCCTGTGAACTTGAACTCGCACCACAGTCGGGCTGCTTATGGTTAGGTGTATATGCCGTTCCATAGTAGGCGGCTTCATACAACGAAGCATACATCCAGGAGTAACCCTGCTGTGAGCCGGTTAAACCATTGTTGTAGCTGGTACAGGTTGCCGGGCAGACTCCACCTGAAGGTTGTTCCGTACAGAATTCTGCGCTGGCAAATGTTTCTGAAACCATCATGGTATTTGTCGTACCGTCTTCCACGTCACGAATTCTGACATCACTATTGTTCCAGAACATCGAAGTCCCTTTGTTGCTTGTGGTGGTGGTATTATTACCACGACATGCCAGATAGTTGGTGGGACCATATGATGACGAAGGTTGACGGGAAGAGTCACTGGGGCAGCGGACGGCAGGAATTTTTTCTGCACGGACACTGTTATTAGGAGCAGCGCTGACTCCATGTTCCATTTCCCAGTTGATCTTATTGTAGATTACAGATTGATCCAGGAAGGGAAGGATACGGGGAATCCAGCCAAGCTGACTGGTGGTCCAGGATGTAACACCGGCGCCGTAAGTTCGGCGGACATCTCCCGGAGGAAACATATTGAAGTTGTCGTGATAGTTGTGCAGAGCAAGGCCAATCTGTTTGAGATTGTTCTTACAAGTCGAGCGGCGGGCGGCTTCGCGAGCCTGTTGAACGGCTGGCAATAATAATGCAATGAGAATTGCGATGATCGCAATCACAACCAGCAGTTCGATGAGCGTGAAACCGCGCTTTCTAGTGAGCAACACTTTTTCCATTACTTGAACTCCTAAAAAAATAGAAAATGAAACGGAGAAATTTTTTAAGTAAATCTATGGATGTGAGCGCGCATAACCAGATACATTAATTCTGGGGCTGCAATCAATTTTCAGTTTAGATTAGAGGTTTTGAAAATGATTATTGGCTTCGGTTTGTGTGTTAACACGTGAA
>JAGQQP010000930.1 GCA_020426085.1 Planctomycetaceae bacterium
TCGGCCACCCACAATGGCTTTCAAATTTGTCTTCACTGCGATAAAGGGGCGCATTGCATTGGCGACAGATAAATGTTCCATCTGACTTGAGGTTGGTGTATTCACCGAAGAAGGGACGCTCAGTTCCTTTATGCTGAATGACGCGGGCTTCTTCCGGTGTGAGGGGATTATATTTTGTTTCGGCTGGCTCTGGTGCCATGATTCTTTTCCTGTAAGTCTAACGTTTAAAGTCGAGTCAGTAACGTGGCGATCGAAATGAAATGGAATTCATACCGATCGGGATGGTCCTGCAGCAGGCGATCGATTCGCTGATAGATTTTTTCGACCGTGTTTTCCTGTGGCAAGTCATCTGGTAGAGCTGCGGCAAGGACTGGTTCAGTAAAGGCACGCAGAAAGCCTGTGTAACTTTTCGCCCAGGCAGCCCGGTCTTCATTCTCAGCAAACGCATCATTGAAAGGGACCGGTACATCGCGTGCAGCTACCTGGTCGATGCGAAATGTAGCCGTCAAATCGGGTTCATTCTCGATGGGAGCAACCAGCTCTGCCGTATTTCGATAGGATGCAGGGAAGAGGAATTCTTCGTAGAAAGTTCTTGGCAGCATGTCTGCTTCGACAAAGTCGAGTAAGGCGTCGCTGAGCACATCACAGATGCCGTGCCCCGTCGAATGGATTTCATCTCTTCCAAATATTTGAACCAGCAGTTTTCCACCGGGAACCAGTTCTGCCGCTCTGGCTCGATAAAAGTGACAGAGATCCTGATGGGCCTGTTCTTGAAAAGGGATCAATTCGTCTTCAGTGACCTGCACGCCTTCTCGGGGGGCATTGGGGTTGGGCAGCATGGGGAGAATAAATCCGGGTAAGGGGGCAGCAGGCCTGGTTTCAAAAAAGCCGATGGCATTGAAGGTTGTTGCCACATGCAGACTGGCTGGGGGAACCAGTCTGCCAAAGGCGGAACCTCCGATTGCGGCGGTATAAACATCGTTGGCAGCAAGAACGGATTTCCCAGCGGGAAACAGGTTCAGGAACATCTGGTTGAAGTCATTGGTCGGCAGATCATCAAAGAGTGCCCAGATGGGGAGATCACTCTTTTCACGTAAAGCGGAAATGAGCCGCTCCGTAGTATAGATGGCATTGGCACCTTCCGACGAACCGATGTCAAGCAGGTTCCACGACTGCTGGTGCAGCGGCGGATCAGGCAGATCGGCTATGGCTGTTTCCAGCCAGGGAAGGAAAGCCTGTGAAGCAGAACGTTGTTCTCTGGAGTTGGCATCGTAATAGCCGCAGCCTTTCATACCGGTCGTCGTAGGCATGTGTTTTTTCCTGCTTTTGATTTGAAATGCAATCATGATGTGAATGATTGCCTGTGGAAGATTTCCAAACAGGCTTTTAATCCAGTGTAGCGGAACAGGGGG
>JAGQQP010000931.1 GCA_020426085.1 Planctomycetaceae bacterium
TCTTCTCTGCTTTTTCGGCGGGAGAGTCTGCTCTTGTTGGCTTTTTCTGTGTGTTGGTGATCGCGTTGGGGACCTGTAGAGGAGCTTCACACTGGCGGCACTGAAATCGTCTCCCCGCCTTGTCCTCGCTGACCTGGTAACCCTTGCCACACTGCTTGCATTTGAATCGAATTGCCATACCTGTCCCAAAATCATGAAGGAAGAGTTCAAGTTGCGGAAAATTCTGACCCGGGAGAGTCAGGTATACTCTGGTACATAAACCCAAGGTAGATAAATGTGTACACGGATGCAAGTCGTTACTTCCTCACAGTCAGATTTCCTGAAAAACCACTACTCAAAGTTCTTCTTGACGCCGACAGTACACCGGAGAAACTGCATCGCTAAGCGTCGCGCGCATAGCACATTTTTTCGCATACGACAGATCCGTGCTCCTGTCGAAATCAGCATTATAAAAGTCCCTCGTTTCAGGCAGATTTGCCGGCAGCAGCCAACGCCACTAAGCGGAAAACGGTCTTTTCTGTCCCCGTTTTGTCCCGCTTTGCACCACTTTTGCGACGAGACCCCCGCAGTCCTGCACCTGACCCAGGTCAAACTCGGGCACATCGTCTTGACTCCTCTCTGCCCTTCTCCATAATCCATTTCAACCAGAACTTGATGGAACATTTTTGGCTCCACTACCATGTTTTAAACAAACACAGGCCGAACTGATCTTAGCTGATCTCACTCATTTCAGTGGAGATGAATCTCCCGAACGCATGCTCTTTGAGCAGTAACAGCGGTGGCTATTTTGTGACGATCATCTTCCCGGCAGATTTTCGTGCCCTTTCGTGGTCGCTGAAATTCCGCTGTTTTCGCGTAACCCGGTATTGAGAAGCAGATCGTTTTGTTGTGTAATAGATACGGTATAAAAAACGTCGCGGAGTTTTGCCGCAAAGGTCAAGCGGGAAGTAATCTTCCCTACGTTGGCGAAAGTGAGATCGCCTTGCTATACGAAATTCGGGAAGAAGACGGCTGGTTCAAACTGTTTCTCAATAAGAAAAACGGCTTGAAATTCAAAAAGGCGTTTTCTGATCGGCGCTCTGCCGAATGGTTTGTCAAACGATATCTGACACACTGCTGTCTGGTCTGTCTGGAGCAGAACCGCGTCTATAAAACCGTAGGTTCGGGCGGCTTGACCGGTGGCGGGTCCACGCATGGACGAGGCTGGAACGGAGTTCCCCACTGTGGCAGACCACCAGCCGGAACCGTCGTTGTCTGTCCTGAATGCCGCGCAAAACATCAGGTGTCTTACAATCAGAAAATCTCAATCAGGCCCATGGTGCTGGAATTAATTCAGGAATGATTAACGAACCGCGAACGGTTTCTGAACTGATCGTTCCGATCCGA
>JAGQQP010000932.1 GCA_020426085.1 Planctomycetaceae bacterium
TGTACTGACGGTTGCAGAAACACAGCTTTTCTAACTACTCTCATCGGAAAATAGATACGATCTGTTAATGCAGGATCATCCGCAGGGGATTGAAATTGTAAATTTGCTACACTCTTTCCCCGTCTGCATTCCAATGGTTACTGGAATTGACGACAATGCCCTGACGTTGGGCAGAATTGCGAGCTGCGCTTGATTCCCTGACAAATTCGGTGGTAACATTTCAAGATCATCTCAGGAAATCCACGAGCAGGAACACGATCTCTGGCTCGGTAAAAATAACACATGATCAGTTCTTCCGCGCGGCACTGTCGCGCATCCGGTCACAAGGCTGACTTCGAACCCGATCTCTAAAATATACAACTTAACTCGAGTAACGAAAAAGGAATGCGAATATGACGTCCGGAGACCAGCTACTCTCAGAGTGTGCAGCCTGGAAAAGGCTTGAGGCTCATTATGAGGAGGTCAAAGGCCTGCATCTCAAGACGCTGTTTGCCGACGATCCGACACGCGGCGAGCGTTTGACACTCGAAGCATTGGGGCTCTATCTCGACTACTCGAAGAATCGTATTACAGACGAGACTTTCAAACTTCTCCTGGATCTGGCAGAGGAGACCGGCCTGCGTGCACGGATCGACGCCATGTTTCGCGGGGACAGAATCAATGTCACTGAGAATCGGTCTGTTCTGCACGTCGCTTTACGGGCACCGAAAGGGGCAAGCATCGTTGTCGACGGCGAAAACGTGGTTCCCCACGTGCATGCGGTTCTGGACAAGATGGTTGAGTTCACGCAGCGGGTGCGGAGCGGTGCGTGGCTGGGGCATACCGGACAGCGGATTCGGAATATCGTCAATATCGGCATCGGCGGTTCAGACCTGGGACCGGTAATGGCTTTTGAAGCGCTCCGTTATTACACCGATCGAAATCTGAATTTCCGGTTCGTTTCCAACGTTGACGGGACCGATCTGGCAGAAGCCACACTTGATCTTGACCCCGCGGAAACCCTGTTTATCATTTCCTCAAAAACCTTCACCACAGCAGAAACGATGACCAACGCGCACAGTGCACGTGACTGGTTGCTCGCAGGTCTTGGCGGTGATGAAAACGCAGTGGCGAAACATTTTGTTGCGGTTTCCACAAATGCGGAGAAAGTGTCAGGGTTCGGCATCGACACAGGAAACATGTTTGAGTTCTGGGACTGGGTCGGCGGACGCTATTCCATGGACTCGGCAATCGGCCTTTCCACGATGCTGGCGATCGGTTCTGAAAATTTCCTGGCGATGCTGGACGGGTTCCATCAGATGGACGAGCACTTCCGCACGGCACCGTTCGAAGCAAATCTGCCGGCGATTTTAGGACTGCTGACGATCTGGAATACGAATTTC
>JAGQQP010000933.1 GCA_020426085.1 Planctomycetaceae bacterium
GAACCAACGGTTACACTGGTCAAAGGCCCTGGTCCCTGCCAGAAGATTTTCCGCTGGTCCATTTTGCCGTCACCATCCGTATCTTCCAGAATGATAATGCGGTCCTGGTATTGATCGTCATAGGTGCCACGCTCATAGCTGAAGCATTCGGCCACCCAGAGCCGTCCCCGGTCATCAATTTCAAATCCGATGGGCTGATGCACGTCCGGTTCACTCGCGAAGACCGTTACTTTGAACCCTTCGGGAACCGTCATGTTTTTTACGGTCTGTTCCGGCGAGGTCGCAATATCTTTGGGATCTTGTGTATTGCGAATCGGGCTCTCGGCCATTGAGAAATCGCCCGGTAAACTCAGAATTGCATATGAGGCCAGGAGACAGGTTAAAAACCGGAGTTGATCGTATAAGCGCATCGATTACCCTCTGAATCTGAAATGGACAGCTGGATATAAATAGATATCTCTTATGCTATAACAGGGTCAGACCAAGAGCAATCAAATCAGGAAAATAGTTTTCATAAAAACCACGAGAGCACGGTGAGCGATTTTACTTTTCGCTGGTCTCAAACATCTCGCGAAACTTTCCGAGTACTTTTGTCACAGCAGAAGACAGGGGACCGTTCAACATCGCACCAGAAGCCTGTCGATGTCCGCCTCCTCCAAATGATTCGGCAACTTTAGAAACATCCCATGCGGTGCGGCTGCGAAAACTGATTTTCACCTGCCGACTACGCTGTTCTACAGCAATAAATGCAGCTTGAGTCCCCGCAAGTGTCAGACAATAGTTGACCAACCCTTCCGTATCGACGGGCGTGGTCCCGGTGGCACTGAAGTCTTCACAACTGACGATCGTATAAGCCAGCAGTCCATCGAAGTCTGTCTGCACCTGCCCCAGTACACGCCCCATCAGTTTCAGCTGAGGTAAGCTGTTCTGTTCATACAGCAGCTCATAAATCTGATGTGGTTCCGCCCCCGCCTTAATCAGTTCGCTGATAATCTGCATGGTATAAGCGGTAGTAGAAGGGAAGCGAAACCAGCCGGTGTCCGTAGCAATTGCCGCATACAGCAGCGTGGCGATTTCCGGATTCAGACTGCAGTTCAGAGCACATCCCAGGTCATACACCAGACAACCAGTGGCAGGAGAAGTGACGTCTTTGAATTCTTCAGCTCCCAGAGAATCGGAGCTGACATGGTGATCGATGATTACTTTTTTGGAATCCGTTTTGCGATAGAAATTCGCCAGTCCAGGCAATTGAGACCAGGCGCTCGTATCGAGCACGATATGCACTTCCGCCCATTCAAATTCTTCTGTTGAAACTCCATCGCCGACGTAACGGACTTCATGTTCCTGAACCAGAAAATCCATACTTTTGGGATGAGCTGAG
>JAGQQP010000934.1 GCA_020426085.1 Planctomycetaceae bacterium
CTGGTCATGGTGGCGATTAACTCACTGACGATGCTGTTCTTATATGGTGTGCTGGGAGGTTTTCTGCTGGGCGTCGGCAAACTGCCTGTTCCCTGGCAGGCATTGTTACTGTCGATTGGAGTCTATGTGGCGTTCCCGCTGGTCGCTGGTTTTTTCTCGCGAAAATGGTTGCTGGCGACTAAGGGGGAAGTCTGGTTCAAGGAAAAGTTTCTGCATACACTGACACCGGTGACGATTACAGCGCTGCTGATCACTTTGATCCTGCTGTTTTCCTTCAAAGGTGAGACCATTCTCAACAATCCGTTGACGATTCTCTGGATTGCGATTCCCCTGTTGATCCAGACCATCGTGATTTTTACCTTGGGTTATTTTCTCTCAAAAGTACTGGGGCTCACCTATGAAAACGCGGCACCGACTGCGATGATCGGCGCTTCCAATCACTTTGAAGTCGCAATTGCGACCGCCACGATGCTCTACGGACTTTCTTCAGGGGCGGCACTCGCAACAGTGGTGGGTGTGTTAATTGAAGTCCCGCTGATGCTCGCGCTGGTTAAGTTCTGTCTCAGGACGCAGAACTGGTTTCCGCATGAGACGTGTACTGTGAATCCGGAACCTGACGTCAATCAACGGGTTGGTAATTAAGCAACGAATACACAAACTCAATTTGTAGTTGGATTTTGATAAGGAATGATGATGAAACGTGTTTTAGTGTTATGTACGGGGAACTCCTGTCGTTCGCAGATGGCTGAAGAACTCTGGGAGTCTTTAGGGCAGGGGGAATGGGAAGCGGAGTCGGCTGGTTCGAAGCCGTCGGGTTATGTACATCCGCTGGCGATTGAGGCAATGCGGGAGCTGGACATCGATCTGTCAGAGAATACCAGCAAGCATCTCGATCAGTTTACCGATCAGCAGTTCGACCTGGTGGTGACGGTCTGTGACAACGCCAAAGAATCGTGTCCTGTCTTCAGCGGTGCGACGCAGACATTTCACTGGCCTTTTGACGATCCCGCAGATGCGACGGGAACGGATGAAGAGAAAATGAAAACGTTCCGGCGGGTCCGGGATGAAATCAAAACCAAAATTCAGACATTTCTCGCTGACGAGTCTGCTTAAGTCTCGTTTTAAATTGAAGGAGTTAATCATGTCTCAGGAATCTGCAGTCGAATTTCCCGGAAATTTTCGGGTCCATATTGCGTTGACCGTTTCTAATCTGGAACAGTCAAAACAGTTCTACAATGTGCTCCTGGGAGTATCGCCGATCAAAGAACGTCCGCGGTATGCGAAATATGAACCACAGGACCCTTCCGTTAATCTCACCCTCAATGAAACAGATGAGGCAGTGCAGGTCGAAGGGGGCTCGGCTCACTTCGGGATCCAGGT